>JAAKFI010000005.1 GCA_011065125.1 Candidatus Anoxychlamydiales bacterium
GCTCTAAATCTTGAATAAAAAGACTTTTATCGCGCGGACGAGCAATCAGAACCCACGTATCTGTGATTTTTAATATTTCAGATGAAGTTGGAACTTTTCTATCATCAACAGAAGTCTCTGATGGCCAATATACACCCTTTGAGTCAAGAAATTTTACTCCAGATTGCAAAACAGCTTCGAAAGATTCTCGATCAAATGGGGATACTCTCTGCGTTCGAGTATTCGTAAAATCTTTGTAAAATTTTAAAAGATCTATTGCACCTGGATTATCCGATAAATCAATAAAATCAAGTTCAAGATAATCATCGATATCGCGAGGTCCAATTTCAAGCGCCATAGTTTGATCATTTATATTTATATCAACAGCTTGAGTTATTAGAGGATGCTGAACTTTAACACCTGCAACATTCCAACTCACAATTCCAATGCCCCAAGACAACTCTAATTGAGCATCTGTAATATTCCCTTCTAATTGATGTTTAATTGCAAAGAGTTGACTATAAATATTAATGGTCTTTCTTCGTTTCTTTTCTTCAACAGCCCAAGGCTTCCATAAGCTCACTAAATAAGCTCTAAATTTAGATTCGATTTTATTTTTCTCTTTCAAATCTTTTAAGTTAACAGCCTCTGACTTTCCTTTAAAAAGTGCTTCGAGATATGAAATATCATATTTTTCTCCTTGAAGCTGACCCATATTAATAGATTGACGAAGTGAAGGATTTTTATTTGGAGCATTAGATATTTCTACCCAATGGATAAGGTCTGGATCAGTTAGATCGGGTACTTTTGTTTCATGTAAACGATCAATAACAAGCCATTTTCCGCCTTCTTCACTTTCAACATTAAAATGAATACCTGGTAAATCTTGAAATTCATGTTCAAATTGGCAAAAAAAATGTTTCTTTACGTCATAACAAGAACGTAATTTTAATTTTGCAGACTCTTGTGCATATGTAATTAATGATATTAGTTTATTTTGATCTTGATTCATAAAGTCACGCTTATTTAATAATAAATCATAATTATTATAAATAAGTAGCATCGAAATGTAAATAAAAGAAAACAATAACAACAATTAAAGTTATTAATAAGTTTAAATAATTAAATTTATTTAATAAAATAATTTAAAATATAATAAAAGATTATTACAATTTTATACATCTAGAGAATGAAGAGTAAAAAATATTTTAATTAAAATTTTTTATATAATTTATAATTTAAGCAATAAAATCATTTTTTTTTAACATAAAAAATATATCAGAAAAAATAAGAAAATTATTAAAATAATGAATACCACAGAACTAGGGCTGGATGAAAAAAGAAATTTAATAGAAGTTTTATTTACTGAATATTCCGTTATGAATTTTACGAATGCAGGAGATGAAAAGTATTTTTTCGACTGGAATGAGAATCTATCACAAATTTATAACTAAATATTACTATAATTAATATTAATCCAAAAAATACCCAAAAGGCTTTTTTAAGGCGCCTTTGCTATCTTTTCCAAAGTCTCAAGCGAAAGCCAACTCCAAACCCGTCTCCATGCCTAGAAATACGCTTCTACATTATCTTAGAAGCCTGTGCTAGATCGGCCTGAGTCATATCAAGCTCTACCCTTGCCATCTTTACTTTCTTTCCTTATTTTTTAGCATCCATAATTTATTTCAATGTAGCAAAATTGGCTCAAATGACGGACGAAGTGGGTACCAATTCGTACTTTGTCGCTTATTTCGGTGAAGATTAAAATTACTAATAATAATATTATACCTTTATATAAAAAGCTAGCTCCGAAGATTAGGGAATTAAAAGTGCTTGGTATGAGAGATACAGAGATAGAAACAAAGCTAGATATCAGTAGAACAACTGTAAAAAATCGTTGCTTCCGCCCCATGGCATTCATTCGCTCACAAAGCAATTTCTACCTCTGACGCAGCCCTTGTATCAGGTTTATCCTTTCAGGGAGGAAGTGGAAGTCCTGTATTCGTTGCCAGTCGCGGCATTAAAATCAAAGCTAATGTAGGAGAGGCTCAATCTGCAGACTACTGCCCTCAAAAGATAATTGGAGTCATGACGGGCCATCTACAAACAATTAACTCAAATAACAGTTCTCAAGAAAAAGCTCTAACAGATATTGCATGTCATCCAGGGAATGAGTTAGAGCAACATAGTGGGCTTTCTTACTTCACAAAATCAACAAGTATTATTGAACTACTTAAAAAAATACCCAAAATTTCTCATAATTAAGCAGCCAACGCTGAAAATAAAAAATTATCTTGATTTATCGAAGATAGTAGAAGGAAAAAGATATTCTTGAGTAATACCTTGTTCTTTTAAAAATTTATCTATTTCTTCAAAAGAATCCTTTGGTAATACCAATTTAACAAAAACTTGTTTACCTGTTTTTTGCGCTAGTAAAGCCCATGATAATTCTAAATCAATTCTAAAATCCATTTGTGCAAAATATATTGCTTCTTGTCGTTTAGGTTTAGAATCTAATAAATTATTAATTTGTTTTTCCGGATAAATTAATAAAGGTAATTGACCATACATTTTATTAGAATTATTTTTTAAACAATCCTTCAATGTATGTAAAACATCTTTAAATAAAACATTTCTCTGAAGAGCCTTACCTATAGCTTTTTGACGTACCATAAACAAGGATCCTTCTTCATTTTCATTGCGGTTTAAATTCGCAAAAAATAAAGCAACTTTCCAATTATACGAAAAATCAATAAAACAAGTTCCTAGTGGTTTAATATCTGATAATTTCGGATCTTCAGGATTTTGCTGATGATGTCTATGAAATTCAAAATATGAATCGATTCCTTGTTCTTTTTCTGATTTTTGTAGTTCAGGATTAATCAATATACAATCCATTTTATCCAAATAATGCTTAGCACATTGATGTTGATGAATTACATCATTTATAAGCTCCTCAGGATATAAATCAGTAACAGCCATCTTATTTTGTTCTTTTAAACTGCGTGCAAATGTTGACTCTAAAAGCCAATCACTTCTTCTATGCCCTCTAAAAAGAAAAGCTTCATTAATTTGTTTCTCAATATGTTCTAACTCAATTAATAAATCTTTAAATGAAGCCGGCTTCCATTCATAATTATTGTCTGATATAATAGTGCTTTCTAATTTAGGATAAAAATCACTCATCTAAAAAATACCCAAAAGACTTCTTTAATTTCTTAGCTATCTTTTCTAGGGTCTCTAAACTAGGTAATACTATCCCATTTTCATATCCGGAAATACTTTTTTGCATTATCCCCATAGCTTTGGCTAAATCGCCCTGAGTCATATCAAGCTCTACTCTTGCTAACTTAATTTTTTTTCCTAATTTTTTAGCATCCATATCAACTATGCCATAAGCTTGCCATTAAATTTTTCTCATATTGTTTAATATTTCTGATTTAAAGGAGGTAATGATTCAGATATAATATTTATTCTCTTATCCTTGATTTTAAATATTCCCATGAACCCGCAGTCATTCCACAAAGCTTTCTAACTGGAGAGAGAGAAGTTATGTTCTCTCCTAAATTACTCGATGCATTTATTATTATTGGTAAATTAAATCTAATAGCAAAAGAAACACCATCAGCAATACTAGTAATAGCAGCAATACCACCAGCAGCACCAGCAGCACCAGCAGCAACACCAGCAACAGCAGCAGCAGTGGCACCAGCAGCAACACCAGCAGCAGCAGCAACACCAGCAACAGCAAAAGCAGCAGCAACACCAGCAACAACAGCAGCAACACCAGCAGTAGCAGCAGCAGCAATACCAGCAGCAACACTAGCATTAACAAAAACAGTCATACCCACAATCTGCCCTATTCTCCATCCAAGATTAGGGGCATTATTAAATCCAGCCCTATACCCTCTATTGAAAGGTAAATTAGCATGCTGAAGGTTTATGTAATGTCTTTTCCAAGTTGTATTTGATGGCAGGGATTGATTTGGATATTCTACTTCACATTTTTGTCTCCAAGTAACTTCATTAGCATCATGATATAATCCAGCAAGTTCTCGATTAACCTGAGCTAATTTTAAAACGTCTCTTCCAAGTAAATATTCTCTTATATGCTCTTTAATCTCAGGGGGCATTCCCAAATAAGTTGGTTCGATTGCTGGGAAGTTTACAGTCATGATTATTACCCTACTATTTTAGTTAATAATAACAATTATACCATTATTATTTATAATAAATCTGTAAAATTAAATTAATATTTAAAGCGCTGATTTTCAAATTATTACATTTTTTGAAAAAATCAATTAATTCGAATATTATTCATCTAAAAAATACCCAAAAGACTTTTTAAGTTTTTTTGCTATCTTTTCTACTGTACAAAATTACGGAAGAGGTAGGATTCGAACCCACGGTCCCTTGCAGGACTTCTGTTTTCAAGACAGACGCAATCGGCCACTCTGCCACTCTTCCTTAAAAAAGATATTAACATAATAAAAAAATTTGAAACAAATTACAAGGAAAATTGTTCTAAAAATCTCATATCGTTTTCAGTAAATGCTCTTATGTCTTTTATATCATACATGAGCATAGCAAGTCTCTCTATTCCCATACCTACAGCATAACCTGAGTATTTTTCAGGATCTATATTTGATGATTTTAAAACATTTGGATGGATCATCCCAGCACCTGCAACTTCTAGCCAACCTGAATGTTTACAAATTCTACACCCCTGCCCTGAGCAAATTATACATTTAATATCTGTTTCCATACCTGGTTCAACAAATGGAAAATATGAAGGTCTAAATCTTGTTTCAATATCTTTATCAAAAAGTTTTGAATAAAACTCTTTTAAGGTTGCAAAAAGATCCGCAAATGATGCGTTTTCATCAATATAAAAAAGATCAATTTGATGAAAAAAAACATGTGATCTTGATGAAATGTTTTCATTTCTAAAACATCTACCAGGAGCAATGCATCTAATTGGAGGATCTGATCTTTCCATTATCCTTGCTTGAACATTTGTTGTATGAGTGCGTAGCAATTTATTATCAGTTATATAAAAAGTATCTTGCATATCTCTTGCAGGATGATCTTTTTCGAAATTTAAACTCTCGAAATTATAAAAATCAGATTCTACGTTAGGTCCTAATTCAACAGAAAAACCCATACTTACAAAAATATCTATAGCTCTTTGCATTAAAAGAGAAATTGGATGGGATCTTCCCCAAAAGTTTTTCTTTCCGGGTAGTGTAATATCTAAAACTTCACTTGCAAGTTTTTTTTCTTCTTCTTTATTAGATATTTGACATAACTCATTTTGAAGATGTGATGTAACCTCTTGTTTGAGATCATTTATTTTTTTCCCAAAAAGAGGTTTTTCAGTATTTGATACACCTTTTAAATGTGACATTAGGGATTGGATTAAGCCCTTTTTTCCAAGATACTTAATTTTTAGATTTTCAATGTCTTTAGAAGTATTTACTTTTTTTAAATCATTTAAAAAATCTGATCTAATTTCATTTATATTAGTATCTAATGTCATTTTTTTTTAAGCTACCATTGCTTTCTTTGCTGTTACCACAACCTCTGTAAAAGCTTTTGGATCATGCATAGCAAGTGATGCTAACATCTTTCTATTTACTAGACAGTTTGCTTTTTTAAGGCCGTGTATAAGCTTACTATAACTCATTCCGTTAATTCTTGCAGCAATATTTATTCTAATATTCCAAAGTTTTCTAAAATCAGATTTCTTTTTCTTTCTATGAATATAATTATATGCAAGCGCTTTCATTACAGCATTTTTAGCAATTCTTATGTGATTTTTTCTATCACCATAAAAACCTTTTGCTAGCTTTAATATTCTTTTTCTTCTTTTTCTTGAAGATACAGCGCAGGTCACTCTAGCCATTTTATTTTACTCCTTTATTTAACTACTTAAAAGCTTTATATAAGTTTTTCTATGTGCTTCACTTACAAGAGCTTTTTTTGAAAGTCTTCTTTTTCTATTAGATGACTTTTTAGTTAAAATATGTCTTTTGTTTTGTTTAGTTCTTTTAATTTTACCGTTTTTTGTTAATTTAAAACGCTTTGCTAAAGCTTTTTTCGTTTTTGCTTTTACTTTACTCACTACTTGCTCCTTTATATTTTTTCCCAATTGGCGCTAATACAGTTACAATTGTTCTTCCCATTAATTTTAAAGGAGACTCTATTTGAGCTATATCCTGAAGGTCATCTATTAATCGTTGTATGATTTTTTTTCCTTGCTCAGTATGTAGCATTTGTCTTCCCCTAAAAGATAATGTAACTTTTACTTTGTAACCTTTTAATATAAATTCTTTTGCATGTTTTTCTTTTGTTAAAAAATCATGGTTATCAATATTAGGCTTAAATTTTATCTCTTTTAGCTTTACTTGATGTTGTGATTTCTTACCCTCTTTTTCTCTTTTTAATTGCTGATATTTATATTTCCCAAAATCAATAATTTTGCAAACAGGAGGTTTAGCATTTGAAGATATTTCAACTAAATCCAAATCTTTATCTGCAGCTAGGTTTAATGCTTCACTTAAGCTCATTACTCCAGCTTGAGACCCATCACTGTTTATCACTCTTACTTTATCAGCTCGAATTTGTCTGTTTATTCTCAAGTTTAATCCTTAATTCAAATATTTATAGATAAAAACATATGAAATATATTAAATCATATCTATATTTTTTTTACATATTTAATTTTTATTCTTTTCAAAGAACTTATGTTTTTTAAAAAAAAAACTTTATTTTTACATAAACTCTTATATTTTAAACTCTTTTACAATTGATTTTCAAGTATCTTTTCTTATAAACTATTAAATTAATTAAAATTTTTTTTTTATGTCTGAAATAAAATATAAGCCACATATAAAACTAGCTCATGATTTATGGAGTAAATTTTTAAAAAAAGATTTTATATGCATAGATGCTACTATAGGCAATGGATTTGATACATTATTTCTATTAGAACTATCTACAAAATATAATTTAAAAAAAATTATTGGATTTGATATTCAAAAACAAGCAATAGACAATACAAAAAATCTTTTGAAAAAAAATTTTAATCTTGAGGATTTAAAAAAAATTAATCTTTTTTTGAGTTCTCATGAAGACTTTTCAAAACATTTAAAAGAAAAAATAAATTTATTTATTTATAATTTAGGCTATCTTCCTAAATCTGATAAATCTATTACAACAAAATCTAAAACTACTATTCAAAGTATAAAATCGGCTTTTTTGCATTTAAGTCAAAATGGGGCTATTTCTATTACAGTCTATCCAGGTCATAGTGAAGGTAAAATTGAAGAAATAGAAATTTTAAAATTTTTAGAGGAAATAGATTATAAAATTTATAATATTATGCAATATAAATGGCTCAATAAAAAAAATAGTCCCTTTGTAATTTGGATTGAAAAATTATCAACTTAATAATTTATTTAATTCTATTTCATTAATCCAAGAAGATCCAAGTGATAAATAAGGCTTAATAGACCCATGATAGTCAGATCCACCTGTAATTAATAGATTTTTTTTCTTAGCCATTTCTAAATATCTCTTTTCATCTTTTAATAAAAGCCTTGCATAATACACTTCAATTGCATCAAAGCCTTGATCTAATATTCCTTCAATTAATTTTCTTTTTTTTAAGAAATATGGATGAGCTAGAGATGCTTTTGCACCTGCTTTATGTAATATGTCTATTATTTCTTTTGGAGAATTTTTAAAGCCTTGAACATAACACTCAGCGCCATCTTTAATGTAAAGATCAAATGCTTGTTGGAAATTATCTACATATTTTTTTTCAAGCATTAGCATTGCAATATGAACTCTTCCAACACATGATCTTGATATTTTTTTTTTCTCTTTGGCATATTTATAAAGTTCATCAAAAGTAATATTTATATTTTTTTCTCTTAATTTTTTTAATATTTCATCATTTCTTTCATCTCTTTGAATAAGCACTTTTTCTAAAAAAGCTTTCAAAGGTTTTGACTTAATATCAAAGTTATATCCCAAAATATGAACATTGTTATTTTTGTACTCTGAAGATATTTCCACACCAGGAATTAACAAAAGATTTAAGTCTTTTGCCAATTTTAAAAGATTCTCATCATAGGCCATGATAGTATCGTGATCTGTAATAGATAAGCCATTTAAATTCTTTTCTTTTGCTAAATGCAATAACTCAGATGAAGTCATTGTCCCATCAGAAAAAGTAGAGTGGCAATGTAGATCGTATCTTTCATCCATTATTCATTACCTCTATAAGGAATTAGTCTTACTTCTTCATGAAGCCTAATGTTTTTTTTCTTATATACAATATTTTTAACATGCTTTATCAAGTTTAAAACATCACTTGCTTTAGCATTATTCTCATTTACAATAAAATTAGCATGCTTTTCACTTATTTTTGCCCCACCTATTTTAAAGCCTTTCAAATCACACTCATCTATTAATTTTGCAGCAAAGTTATTTTCAGGATTTTTAAAAATGCAACCACAATTTCTTGTGTTAATCGGTTGAGTCAAAGTTCTTTTTTTTATTAGATCTCTTTGATGATCAATTATATTTTCTTTATATTCTAGTTTGAATTTAGCAGATAATATAACACCTTTCATTTCTTGAAAAATTGAGTATCTATATCCAAAATTTATATCTTCTTTTTTGAAATTTATAATTTCAAAATTTTCATTTAGATATGTAACATTAATTAATGTGTCGAATGTTTGTTGATTATTAGCTCCAGCGTTCATATATACAGCGCCACCAACGCTTCCTGGAAGAGGAGCTGCAAACTCAAATCCTGATAGATTTCTTTTAGAACATTCAATTGCAAATTTTGCAACACTTGTCCCTGAGGCAGTTTCTATTTCATTTTCATGAAAATTTATAAAATCAATTTTATTTAAAATTACAAGACCATCAAATCCCCTGTCATCAAATACAACATTAGATCCTTTAGCTAAAATAAAAGTTTTTAAATTATTTTTTTTTGCATATATCAATGCATTTTTAAGATCTTCGATATTTGTAACTTTTACGAAATATTTTGCATTTCCGCCTATTCTAAAAGTTGTAAATTCTTTAAGAGATATGTTGTTTTGTATGTTCATAGCTTTGATAAAATCCATCTACTATAGCATTTACAAAATTTGCCCCTTCTTTGGTCGAAAATTTTTTACACAATCTAATCGCTTCAGCTATAGATACTTTAGCAGGTAAATCTTTTATGTATTTTATTTCATAAATGCATTGTCTGATTATATTAAGTTCTACCTTTGAAATTCTATTAAAATTATATGATTTTGAAATGTTTTTTATGATTTCATCAATTTCATCTTGCTTTGATCTGATATCTTCTACTAATTCAAACAATGATTTTATGTTTTTTTTAGTAGTCTTTATAAGTTCCATTAATAATTTAATTAGATCAGTTTTATCAGAAACAGAATAATCCAATGCGTATAAAGTTTGAAAAATAACTTCTCTATTTTTTTGTTTAGCAAATGCCATTTAATTCACCATATTCTTGAAAAGAGTATATCATATAACAATCTTTTTATAGTACTTTTTCTTAAATTACCCAAATTAGTTTAAATTAAGCATCCAATTAAGAATTAGCATTTTAATTAATAAAAAATAAAAATACATTATTAATTTCTTGAATAATAATAAAAATATAATCAAACTATATTAGAAGGGATAGAACTATGTTTGGAATTTTTTTAGATACAGAAACAAATGGACTTAACCCTTATATAAATAAAATATTTGAAATTGCTTTTAAAATAATTGATTTATATACAGGAGATATTATTGATGAATATCAATCATTAATAAAGATTGATAAGTCAATTTTTGAATCTAGTAATTTAAAAAGTTTAGAAATAACAGGTTTTACTTTTGAAGAACTCCAAAAAGGAAAAGATATTTCAATAATTCAAAATGAACTTATTACAATTTTTAAGAAATATACTTTAACAGATGAAAATTCTTTTTTTATTTGCCAAAACCCCTCTTTTGATAGAATTTTTGTCTCTCAAATAATTCCTCCTGAACTGCAAACTGAATTTAATTGGCCATATCACTGGCTTGATTTAGCTTCAATGTTTTGGTCTATTTCAATTAAAACTAAAGAGTCAAATAAACCTTTTTTATGGCAAAACAATCTTTCAAAAGATATAATTGCTACTACTTATAACCTACCTAAAGAAAAGTTGCCACATAGAGCAATGAATGGTGTGAATCATTTAATCCTATGTTATAAATCAGTTGTAGGGTTTCCATTTGAGGAAACTAAATAAATTTGCATTTTTTTGATTTTTATGTTATTTTAGTAAAAAAATCGCTTTTATAAATCTTTAAATTAAGATATATATCTTATATAAAACAATAAATTAAAATTATGGATTTTATACACGCACTAATACCCATCATAGAAGTATTAATAATTGCTGCTGCAATTAATTATTTACTTTCTTTTTTTTGGAATACAAAATCAATGGATTTAGTATGGGGGGTTTTAGCATTTGTTATATTATTTGCTATTGCTACATACCTGAAACTGCCTGTTATTCATAAAATAATGTTACAGTTAGGTAGCGCTGCGATTGTTGGATTTATAGTAATTTTTCAACCTGAGCTTAGAATAGCTTTATCAAAACTTTCTTTGAAAGGTAAGAGATATAAAGAAATAACCGAATTCGATAGGTTTTTAGAACACTTAGCAAACTCAACATATAGACTAGCTGAAAAAAGAATAGGAGCTCTAATTGCCTTAGAAAAAGAAGATTCCTTAGAAGAATTTGCTCAAAAAGCTGTTATGCTAAATGCAGATTTTTCATCAGAATTATTAGAAACAGTATTTGCAACAACAACCCCACTTCACGATGGAGCTATTATAATAAGAAGTAAAACTATTGTTTCTGCAGCTAGTATACTGCCTTTAGCTGAAGACATCTCTCATATCACCAAATCAATGGGAACAAGACACAGAGCTGGCATTGGGCTTTCTAATATTACAGATGCATTGGTTATTGTTATATCTGAGGAAAGTGGTAAAGTATCCATTGCAAGGGATGGGATTATTACAAGAGGAATCAAAATAGATAGATTTAAAGGAATTATTAGAAGTGTATTCAATCCACCAAATAAAATTCCTTTTCAAAACAAATTTAAATTTAAAGAATGGTTAAAAAAATGATTAGCTTTTTAAAGAAATTATTTTTAGACAATTGGCAAAGAAAATTACTTTCAATTATTTTAGCAATGATAGTATGGATTGTTGTAAACCATTCACTTAGTTCTACTAAAATAATAAGCGATATACCCATAAAAATAATTAATATTCCTAAAAACAAAACCCTTATTGGCCTTGGATCCAATGGTTTTTTAAAAGATAAAATAACCTTAAATGTTATGGGAAATAAAAACTTTTTAGACCATTTAACTTCAAATGATCTTTTTGTATTAATTGATGTAGAAAATATGCCAAATCATTTTGAAGAAATAATAACAAAAAAAAACCTAGTCTCTATTGATTCTAAATATAACCTGGAAAGATCGATAAAAAAAATCAAGCCCTCAGTTTACGAAGTGCGTTTAAGTGAATTAATTACTGAAAAAGTTCCAATTTATTTATCAGATCCAATTGGAGAGGCTCCTTTAGGGTACGAGTTTACAGATATCTTTCCATTTAAATTAAATATTACTATAACAGGACCTGAAGAGATGATAAAAGAAATCAAATCAAATTCACTTAACCTAACTTTTAATTTAAATAATATTACTAAAACAGAACTTGATGCTTTATATAATGAAAACAAAAATTCAAGAAAAGATGTAATTAATTATTTAGTTCCAACTTCATGGAAAAAAATAAATATTCCTTCAATCTCTTCTAATTCAATTACTATTGATGATCCCGAATCTAAATATATGAGAATAGATTTCATTAAAAAAGATTTAATTCCAATAAATGCATCTATTCCAATTCAATTATTTTTCCCAACCAAAAATAATTCTAAGTACAACCCTAAAACTACATATTTAGAAGAAAATGATCTTATTAAAAATATGAATGATGTATTTTTAGTAACAACTCCACTTTTTGCAAAAGGAGTTAGTGAGTTATTTTTAGATATAATAAAAGATAAAATTGTAATAGTCATTTCAGTAGACCCTAAAGACCACTCTCACAGTTTAAAATGGAATATTAATTATATTTTAGCAATCGAAGCAGAAAAAGAGTATGTTGCAAAAGCACTGTCTGAAGAGACTGATAATGAACTTAGAAAAATTCAACCTCATTTGAGAGAAAAATATTTAAAAAATAGATTCAGATCTTTTTTAAATAAATTTAGATTATGGTCATCCTCTGAAAAAAAATTAAATTTAAAAATTAAACTTAAAAATGACAAAGTTGTAGTTAGTTCAAGTAAATCCACTAAATGAAAAACATTACTTTAATAAAATATCATCTAAATAAAAAAGGTGGTTTAGAAAAATATTTTTTCTCTTTTTTAGACTATTTAATAAAAAATAATTATTTTATTACAATCATAACTAGTGACGCCTCTATTTTAGAAAGTTCTAAAAATATTAAAATAGTTACATTAAAATTAAAAAAAACTTTAAAATTCTTAAAGCTAAAAGAGTTCGATTTACTTTTAAATGATTATTTAAAAAACAATAAGATTGGTAAAGTTTTTTCCTTCGATAGAGTTTCTTTTCATAATTATACAAGACTTGGAAATGGAGTGCATTTATCTTTCTTAAATAAAAGAAAATTAACAGAATCCTTTTTTAAAACCTTTCTAAATAAAATAAATCCACTTCATAAAACAATACTGGATATTGAAAGAAAATCTTTAAAATTTGTTCATTTAAAAAAAATAATTGTTAATTCTAACATGGTAAAAAATGAGCTTATAAATTATTACCAAGTAGACTCTAAAAAAATACAAGTAATTCACAATGGAGTTGAGATTAAAAATAATGAAGAAGACTTCTTGTCTTCTTTTAAAAATCCAAATAATTGCTATGAAAAAACAAGTTTAAATCCAAATAATTATAATCTCTTATTTATTGCAAATGATTTTAAAAGAAAAGGGCTATTACCTCTATTGAAAGCAATTTATTTACTAAAAGAAAAAAATATTTTTTTATCAATAGTTGGAAGCGATAAAAAAATAGATAAATATAAAAAACTTATAAAAAAATTAAATATAGAAAATAAAGTAAAATTTTTTGGATCTTTAAATAATGTAAATGATTTTTATAAATGTTGCACAATATTTATATTACCAACTATATATGATCCTTTTTCAAATGTTGCTATTGAAGCTTTATCTTATGGTCTTTTTACAATAACTACAGAGCATAACGGCGCTTGCGAAGTGATTGATAAAAAAAATGGTTATATACTTAAAAATGCAGTAGATATTTATGAAATTAAAAAATCAATAAGTCTTGCTATGCAATATAAAAAAAATCTAGAAAATGCAACTAAGATCCGAAATTCTATTTTACATTTAGATTTTTCTAATCAATTAAACAAACTTTTAAATGTCATAAATGAATAAAAACACTTTATCCTATTATTTTATTAGATTTATTACTTTTCCAATTCAATATATTCCTTATAAAGTCTTACATAAGTTTGGTAAAATTATTGGCTATATTTCTTTTTATTTATTGAAAAATTACAGAAAAAGAGCCCTTAGTAATTTAGCTTTAGCTAAAAGCTTAAATTTATCCAATAATGATATAAAAAAAAATGCTATTAAATCCTTTCAAAATTTGGCAATCACATTATTAGAATACCCTAAATTCTTTTATGAAAAAGATTTGTCTAAATTATTTGTTTGTGAAAAAGAACAACCAGCTCTTGATTTATACAAAAAAAATATTGGTATAATTTTTTTTGTATCTCATTTATCTAACTGGGAGACTTTATTTTTAAATGGCACTTTAAAAATGAAAGGAATAGCAATTGCAAAACCAATAAAAAACAAAAAATTATATAACTGGATAAAAAAAATAAGAGAAAAAAATAATGGTCAAATAATTGAGCCTAAAAATGCTTTAAAAGAATCCTTAAGAAATTTAAAAAAAGGCGTTTTTGTTGGCTTAGTTGCTGATCAAGGAATGCCTGATAGCAATTATTCATATCCTTTTTTTAATAGAAGAGCATGGAATACAACCTCTCCTGCTCTACTTTCTTATAAAACCTCATCTCCTATAATTATAGCTACTACTAAAAGAGAAAATGGACGATACAAAATAAAATATTCAGATCCAATATGGCCCAACTTAAATAATAACAAAGATTTTGAGATTAAAAGGTTGATGGATAAATCTTTAAATATTTTAGAAACAGAAATTAGAAAAAGTCCAGGAGAGTATTTTTGGCAGCATAATAAATATAAGCAACAAAGTTTGAGATACATTTATAAAAGATTTAGATATGACAGTATTTTAATAGTTTTACCAAAAGAAAAAGAAAATTTTCATAAAATACTAAATGATTTAAAAACATTTAAAGAAATATATTACAGAGAATTTTTATTTATTTTATGTCCTATAAATTTTAAAAATGAAAAATTAATAGATTGCGAAGAAGTTATCTATTATGAAAATTATAATGATACCTTACTTGATGATTATAGATTTAAATTAGTTTTTAACTTTACAAACTTCAAAAAAATAAATAAATATTATTTAAAAAAATCATCTTTTGAAACTTTTGATATAAAAAAGTTACAAAAAATATCTAAATTAAATACCATAAATCTGTCAATTTTATTAAAAAAAACAATTTGTAGAACTTAAATATGCCAATTAAAAGATTTTATCAAAAAGATTTAAAAAAAGATGATTTAACTATTGAAATTCAAGGATCTGAATTTCATCATTTAAAAAATGTAATGAGAGTAAAAGAAAAAGAAGAAGTTGATATTATTAATGGAAAAGGATTAATTGCCAAAGCAAAGCTTACAAAAATTCATAAAAGCTATTCTACTTTCAATATTTTATCTAAAACTTTTCAAAAAGAGAAAGATTATAAAACGATACTTGTACAAGCAATCATACAACCTTTAAAATTAGATTTTTTATTAGAAAAATGCACTGAGCTAGACGTTGATGAATTTTATTTTTTCTGCTCAAAAAATAGTGAAAAAATAAATTTTTCAAAAAATAGACTAGAGAGGATGAATAATATTTTAATATCTTCCATCAAACAGTGCTCAAAATTATATCTTCCAAAAATCAATATTTTAAAATCTTTATATGAAATATCTTTTGATGGAACTATATATTATGGTTCTACTAAAAAAGCACCTTTATTAAAAAACTCAATAAAAAAAAGCAAAAAATCCTATTTTGTAATAGGTCCATCTATGGGCTTTGATAGTAAAGAAATTGAATTCTTATCAAATATAAATGCCCTATCAGTTAGTTTAAGTGATAATATTTTAAGATCAGAAACAGCGTCCATTGCATCTATTTGTCTTTTAAATCATTTAATTAAATAACTAAAAATATAAATTTCCTTAAACACCAACAGCTTACAACTTCTTAATTATAAAACACTTATGTATGTGTGAATAAAAACCATTATTAAAACTTCTCTAAATCAATAACTTGTAATTACACTATTTAAAGAATTTGTTAATTATGGTATAATTAAACCATATATATAATATGATTTTAATACTAATAAGTAAAAATAAAGGTAAAATTATGACATGCATAAAATTGTCCGGTAAAAATAAACTAGATACTGAAGTAATTAAACAAGTTGAAGATGATGCTATTTTGCAAAATATTTTAAAGAAAACAGATCAAGAAATTAAAGCATTTATGAAGAAATTTCTTCGTGACATGGATACTTTGAAAACAGCTTCTAAGGATGAAAAAACATCTCCATCTTTCAAAGATAGAAGCATAGCAGATTACACAAATATACTTATGAATTTAGAATTAAGTATTGAAAAAGCTAAAACCTGTTCTACAATGTATGACGAACACCTAACAAATTTTGATCGTTTTTGGTATGATCTAGGATCGAAGGCTAATGATTTAAAAAATGCACTATATAAATTAGAAACATTGCGAAGACAATTAAATTCTACTCCAACATCATCTCAAAAATCAGGGGCTAGCTCTCCATCAACAGGATTAGATAAAACTAACTCAAGAGCCGAAGCAGCTCCTTCTGCTATACCGCCATTACCTTTAATGCCTAAATAATAACTGAAAATTTAAGAGTTATCATTTGCTTTGTATACTATAGCTTTTTGAGGATCTAAATAAACCTGTTCCTCATCTTGAAGTATTTCAAAAGCATTTTTAGCTCTTATAATTATTGGTATTTTCTTTTGTGCAGCAAAGTTTAATAAAATATTTTCTGAATAGGTATCAATTTTAGAGTTTTGTAAAATGATTCCTTTTACATTTTTTAAAAGCAAAAGATTTGAATCCAAGCATTTTCTTAAAACTACAATTTTATCTTTAATATCTTTTTCATTAATGCTATCCAAACTAATTATTTTATGAATCTTAGCATTTATTAATGACCCCATTCCTTTATAAGCTCTAACTAATATATTCCCAATACTTTCTACAACCATTAAATTAGTTAAATTACTTTTTTCAAAGGGAAAGGAAGATATTAATACGATTAAATCACCAAAAGATATCAAATTATTATTTATTGCATAATGGCTCATTATTTTAAAAGCTTCTCGTTCATTATTCCAATTTTCAAAAAATATAGGAATTATGCCCCAATAAAAAGCTAATTGATTGTATCTTTTAATACTATTCGTTAAAACGATAACTGGTATCTTAGGTCTAAATCTAGTAATTAATCTAGCAGTAAATCCTGTTTTACTAATTGCAAATATAGCAGAAGCAGAGCAAGAATACGCTGTTTTTACAGTAGCTATTGAAACAGCTGTTGCGATATCTTCATACTCTGTATGAGATAATTTATAAAAAAAGTTTTTATAATCAAAATCGATTTCCGTTTGATGTATTATTTTTTTCATTTGAGTAACTGTTTCTATTGGATATTTTCCAATAGCAGTCTCTCCTGATAACATAACGCAAGCTGCGCTATCATATATAGCATTTGCAACATCTGATACTTCAGCTCTTGTAGGTCTTGGATTATTAATCATAGATTCTAGCATTTGAGTTGCAATAACAACAGGTTTACAAGCTTCATAACATTTTAAGATCATAACTTTTTGTAACTTTGGAACTAAACTAAGATCAACTTCTACTCCAAGATCCCCTCTTGCTACCATTATTCCATCTGCAGCATCCGCTATTTCTTCGAAATTATCAACACCCTCTGAACTTTCTATTTTAGCAATTACTAAAACATCATTTACTTTTTCTTCTTTTAAAATATCTCTAATTTGCTTTATATGATCTGCTGATCTAATAAAAGATGCGGCTATTATATCTATATCATTTTTACAACCAAATTTTAAATCTAAAATATCTTGGTCAGTTACTGCTGGAAGAGGAAGTTTTGCATTTGGAAGATTTATTCCTTTTTTATTTTTTAAAACTCCTGGATTCTCTATTTTAACAGTTGCATAATCTTTTGTAACTTCTACAACAGAGCTTGTAATATACCCATCATCAAATAAAACTTTTTGATTTGGTTTTAAAATATCGATTACATCACATGGAAAGACTGGAATTTCATCATCTTTTTTAGCTTCTTTTCTTACAAGTTTTACTATTTGATCAGTTTTTAGATCAATTTCGTTATTTTTTAAAATTCCGACTCTAATCTCAGGACCTTTTGTATCTAAAAGAATAGAAAGTGGTCTTTTTAAAATTTTTCGAGCTTCTTTAATATTATTGATCGTTATTAAATGCTCTTCATGAGTACCATGACTAAAATTTATTCTAGCTACATCCATCCCAGCTTTAGCAAGCTTTAAAATCATTTCTACAGAAGAAGTGTTGGGACCAAGTGTACAAATTATTTTAGTTCTAGTGTGCATTTACAGCCTTTTAATTTGAGTTTTAGCAAAATATTATATATAATATAATATTAGCTTCTAATTAACAATTAAAAGAAAAGTGAATAATCGTCAAATAGTTTTAAAAAAAGTAAGTGTTCATAACCTAAAAGAAACGGATCTTATTTTAGAGCCTTTTGAACTTATAGTATTTACAGGAGTATCCGGATCTGGTAAATCTTCTATGGCCTTTGATACAATTTTTGTAGAAGGACAAAGAAGATATATTGAATCTTTACCTAATGCATCTAAAAGACTTTTAAAAGAGATGCAAAAACCTACTTTCAAATCTATTACAGGACTTTCTCCAACTATTGCAATAGAACAAAAGACTGTTTCTAAAACACCTAGATCAACAGTTGGAACAATTACTGGAATTTATGATTTTTTAAGAGTTTTATATTCAAAAATAGCAACTGCCTACTGTCCTATTTCGAATGAAAAAATACTATCCCAAAGCAATGATCAAATTATTTTTAATATCTTAAATATTTTTTTTAATAAAAAATTAATAATAATCTCTCCTTACATTCAAAATAAAAAATCTTCTTTTAAAGAAGAGATAACAGATCTTCAAAAAAAAGGTTTTTCTAGATTTAGAATTGATAATACAATTTATTTAGCTGAAGATATAAAAGAAATAGACCCTTCTAAAACTCATTCTTTAGATGTTGTAATTGATAGAATTAATTATACTAAAGAAAATACATCTAGATTAAAAGAAGCTGTTTTTCTAGCACTTGATCTATCTAAAGGATCTGTAGTAATTTTAGATAGTAACACAGACAAAGAAAAATATTATTCTACATATGGCTATTCTAAAAAGTCTAACATTTCATATCCCCAACTTACTCCCCAAGATTTTTCATTTAATCATCCTCTAGGAATGTGTGAAAAATGCCAAGGTCTTGGTGATGTTTATGAATTTGATATGGATAAAATAATAGATGAAAATTTATCAATAGCTGAAGATTGCTGCAAAATAGCTCCTCATTACAACACTGTTAGATATAAAAATATTTATGATAATTTAGGCAGAATTTATAAGTTTAAAACAACAACGCCTTGGAAAGAGCTAAGCAAAAAAGACCAAAATATTTTTTTGTATGGTTCTGATAAAAAATGGATAAAAATGAAATTTTCTCATCCTAGAAAAAAAATGAAATGGGATGAATTTATTTCATTTAAAGGAGTTATTCATGAAGCTCATAAAAGATTAGATATTGCAAAAAGTGAGCATTACAGAAATGAGATGCGATCATATATGTCTCATATGATCTGTCATAAATGCGAAGGATCTAAGATAAAACCTTATCCATCTAATGCAAAAATCGATGATAAAAAGATTTTTGAAATAACGAAACTAACAACTCAAGAAGCATATGACTTTTTTAAAACCTTAAAACTATCAAAAGAAGATAGTTTGATCGCAAAAGATTTGATTTCAGAAATTTTAAAAAAATTAAATTTTTTAAAAAATGTAGGCCTACATTATTTAACACTTGAAAGATCCTCTCCTAGTTTATCTGGAGGAGAATCTCAAAGAGTAAGATTAGCATCTCAAATTGGCTGTTCTTTATCTGGCGCTACATATATTTTAGATGAGCCTTCTATTGGTCTTCATCCAAAAGATCATAAAAAATTAATAGATACTTTAATTGAGCTTAAAAATCTTAAAAATACAGTAATAGTAGTTGAGCATGATAGAGATACTATAGAAGCTGCTGATACTATTGTAGACTTTGGTAAGTATGCAGGAAAATTAGGTGGAGAAATTATTGCTAAAGGATCTATTGAAGATATTATGAATTCAAAAGACTCTATAACCGGTCAATATTTTGCAAATAAGTTAAATATTAATTTTTTTAAAAATAGAAAAAACATAAAAAAAGTAATAACTTTAAAAAAAACATCTTTAAATAATTTAAAAAATATTGATTTAAAATTATATTTAGAAAATTTTATATGTGTAACAGGTGTATCTGGATCTGGTAAATCCTCTCTTATATCCGATACGCTATATCCAGCAATTTTCAATAAATTAAATAAATCCAATCATAAATGCGGGAAATTTGAAAAAATTAATGGAATAGAAAACATTGAAAAAATTATTTTTGTAGATCAATCTCCAATTGGTAGAACAATACGATCAAATCCTGCAACTTACATAAAACTTTTCGATGATATAAGAATTTTTTATTCCTCTTTAAAAATATCTATGTCCAAAGGACTTACCCCCTCTTTTTTTAGTTTTAATGTTAAAGAAGGCTCATGTCCCTACTGCAAAGGTCTTGGCGAAATAAAAGTGGATATGGATTTTTTGGAAGATGTATCTTCAACATGTGAACAATGCTCTGGCAAAAGATTTGATCAAGATGTTTTATCAGTGCTTTATAAAGATAAAAATATCTACGACATTTTACAAATGGATGTTGATGAAGCTTGTTTATTTTTTGATAAAATCCCAAATATCAAAAAAAAGTTAGAGCTATTGAAAAAAGTAGGACTTGGTTATTTGCCAATTGGTCAAAGCTCTACTACACTCTCCGGTGGAGAAGCGCAAAGAATAAAACTAGCAAAAGAACTTGTAAAACCATCTCTTGGAAAAACGTTATATATTTTAGATGAACCAACAACTGGACTTCATTTTTATGATATAGAAAAGCTTTTATCGATATTGCAAGAGCTTGTAGATAAAAAGAATACTGTTTTAGTAATAGAACATAATATGGATTTTGTAAAAAATGCAGATTATGTAATAGAGCTTGGCCCTAAAGCCGGCAACGATGGTGGGGAAATAATAAATGAAAATTTTTTAAATGACTTTTTAAAAAAACAAACTTCGACTTCATTGTATATCAATGAATCCTTAAAAAAGAAAAAATATAAAAAAACAAAAGTTTCATCTAAATCTAACTACCCAAAAGAAATAATAATAGAAAATGCACATTCAAATAATTTAAAAAATTTGAATTTAAAAATTCCCCATGAAAAAATAACAGTATTTACCGGACCTTCTGGATCCGGTAAAACAACTATTTGTTTTGATACTATATATGCTGAAGCTCAAATCAGATATTTAGAAGCTCTTCCTGCATATACAAGACAGTTTTTAAAACAACTACCAAGAGCTAAAGTTGATAAGATAGAGAATCTCTTTCCCTGTATAGCATTAGAGCAAAAAGGACATTTACTCTCACCTAGATCAACTGTTGGAACTATTACAGAAATATATGATCACTTAAGAATTTTATATACTCATCTAGCTAAAGCGTACTCTCCTACAACACAAAATGAAATTAAATCTATTACAAAAGAGTTTATTTTAGAAAAACTATTAAAATTAAAAGAAAATGAAAAGATAATTATTTTAGCTCCAATATCTTTATTATCTAATGAAACTTTTGATACTTTCAAGCAAAGATACCTTCAAATGGGTTATTTAAGAATTAGAATAAATAATAAATACTTTGAACTTGATGAAGAAATCGAATTTGATAAAAATTTCAAAAATAAAATTTATCTAGTAGTAGATAGATTAAAAATATCTAAAAAATTAAAAGATAGAATATATGATGCACTTACTTTAGCTGATAAAATTTCAAATGGAATAATAACAGTTGAATATCAAAATAAAGATCTATTTTTTAATTTAGCATTTGCAGACCCTATAACTGGTGAATCTTTTGCTAAAATCACACCACAGAGTTTTTCATTTAACTCTGAAAAAGGGATGTGTTTAGATTGTCAAGGAATTGGGTATTTATATGGGTTTAATATCTTAGATGATCCAATGTTTTTAGATTATTCTATTATTGATATATGTTTCATGTTTTTAAATGATGATGCAATTGATTTAATATTTGATTTTTTTAAAAGTCTAAAAATAAATCCTCAAGTAAATTTAAAAAAACTAAAAAAAGAAGATTTAAACTTTTTTTTAAATGGAAATGACAAAACATTTACATTTAAAAAAACTACCTTTAAGTGGAAAGGATTAAATAACACATTAGCTAAGCTTGCAAAACACTCAAATAAAAATATAAAAGAAATATTATCTATTCACATGGATAAAAAAACATGTTCAACATGTAATGGAAATAGATTAAATCCATTTTCCTTAAATATTAAAATTGATAATTTATCAATTATCGATTTTTGCTCTCTTTCTATTGATAAGGCTTACTTATTTATTAAAAAAATTAAATTAGAAAAAGATAAAGAAAAAATACTTAAAGACACCCTAAAAGAAATTATTAACAACTTAGAATTTTTAAAAGAAATCGGCCTTGATTATTTATCTCTTGATAGATCAGCACCAACACTTTCAAATGAAGAAATGCAAAGAATAAAACTTGCAAAACAATTAGGATCAAAATTAACTTCATGCATATATATTTTAGATGAGCCGACAATTGGTCTTCATCCTCATAATAGTTTTCTTTTAATAAACGCTCTAAAAAAACTAAAAGATCTAAAAAATACTCTTATAATAGTAGAACATGATCCTATGGTAATAAATATAGCAGATTATATTTATGATATTGGACCTTTTGCAGGAAATAGAGGTGGAAAAATAGTGTCTCAAGGAAATCTTGAAAAAATAAAAAAAGATCCTAATTCTATTACAGGAAAATACCTTTCTAAAAAAGAAAAAATAGATCTACCTAAAAAAAGAAGAGATACATCTAAAAAACTTTTAAAAATAAAAAATGCTAAATTACATAATTTAAAAAACATCAATGTAGATATTCCAATTGAAGCCTTTGTATGCATTTCTGGAGTTTCAGGCTCTGGAAAATCCACTTTAATGCATGACATATTAAAAAAAGCAGCAATTACCTCTATTAAACAAAATAAAGATGAAATTATCTTTGACTTTGCAAAAGTCAAAGGCCTTAAAAACTTTAATGATGTAATTATTTTAGATCAATCACCTATTGGACAAACTTCTAGATCAGATGTTTCTACATATTCAAATGCTATGCCATTTATTAGAGAGCATTTTGCTTCTTTAAAACTTGCAAAAATAAAAGGGTTAAAACCAAGACATTTTTCAACAAATCACATCTCAGGAATGTGCAGAACTTGCTGGGGACTTGGTTATAAAATAATAAATCTTCAGTATCTCCCTTCTGTTAAAACAAAATGTTCAACATGTAATGGAAAAAGGTTAAACTCATTATCTTTAGAAGTTAAATATAAAGATAAAAATATAGCAGATATTTTTGATATGAGCGTTGATGAAGCAATCATATTTTTTGATGTTGTTCCAAAAGTTATAAAAAAATTAAATACACTAAAAGAAGTAGGCTTATCTTACTTAAAGCTGGGACAAGATTTAAACTCTCTATCTGGAGGAGAGGCCCAAAGAATAAGACTTGCAAAAGAGCTTTCTAGAAGATCTAATAAAAATATGCTTTATCTATTTGATGAACCTACAACTGGACTACATTTTGATGATATAAAAAACCTACTTAAAATCTTTCATAGATTAGTAGATAAAAAAAATACACTGATCATTGTAGAGCATAATTTAGATATTTTAAAAAACGCAGATTACATAATTGATTTAGGACCAGATGCTGCAGAAAATGGTGGAGAAATTGTAGCTGTAGGATCTCCAGAAGAGATAATAAATAATAGAAATTCCCACAGCGCTAAATATCTAAAAGAATATATGTTGTAATGAAAATATTTAAAGCCTTCCACTAATTAAACTTTCCATTCTTTTTCTACAAATTTCTATTTTTTGTTGAAGATTGCTATTTTTAAAAGTTTCATCACACTTTTGAAAAGTTGAATAGCTCTCATTTAAACATTGGTGGATTATTCTATATGTCTCTATAGAAGATGGATTATTTTGAGATAAAAAAACATCTAAATAATATCTTTGAATTTTATCACTTTCAGAACATACACCAATTAAAAAAAATCTATCTTCTCTAGTTAGTGCATTTATTTCTTCAAACACTTTGACCTCAGAAAAATCTTCAATCTGTTTTTGAAGACTAATATTACTAATAATACCCATTTTTATATCCTTATTTTTAAATACAATTAAAATAAAAAAACTGAAATGATATATTAATACAATTAAGATTCAAGAATTAAAATTATTTTTAATACTAATTAAACCAATGTAAAAAAAATAATTTAAAAAATATAGAATTTTTATATGAAAAAACTATTATCTTTAATATTTGTTTTAACATTTTTTGTTATTTCTTTTAATATTGCAAATGAACAGGAAAACATAAAAAAAACTCCTATGCAAAATGTAAGTCCTTTGAAAAAAAAAGTTAGGTTTATCATAAATCCAAAGTCTGGAACTAAGAAAAAAAGAAGAGTTTTAGATTTGATTGATATTTATTTAGATAAGAATAAATTCGACTATGAGATTAAGTATACAACTGCTCCTAATCACGCTACTACATTAGCAAAAGAAGCTGCAAATCAAAATTACGATCTAGTGATTGCAATAGGCGGTGATGGCACTGTTAATGAAGCTTCTAAAGGACTAATAAATTCACCTTGCGCTCTTGGTATAATACCAATGGGCTCTGGTAATGGATTTGCTAGAAATTTGAAGATTCCAATGAACACAAAAAAAGCAATAATTGCTTTAAATAATTCTTATACAAAAAGTATTGACATAGTAAGTATTAACGATACTTATTTTTTAGGAATTGCAGGTATTGGCTTTGATGCTCATATAGCGCATAAATTTGCAAAAGCTAGAAAAAGAGGTTTTTTAAGTTATGCTAAAATTGTTTTAAACGAACTAAATAACTTCAAAGAAAAACCATTTGAAATGGTTATAGATGAAAAAAAAGTTATAAAAAAAGGTTTTTTGATTAGTTTTGCAAAAAGCTCACAATATGGAAATAATATAAAAATAGCCCCAAGCGCTAAAATAGATGATGGATATATATATTTAACAATTTTGAAAAAACCACCTTTTTATAAATTCTTAAATCTTTTTTTTAGGTTAACAAATAACTCTATTGATAAATCTAAATATTTAGAAACCATAAAATGCAAAAACATTAAAATTGCAAATGAAAAAATAATTACTCATATAGATGGTGAGCCTATTTTATTTGAAAATGGAATAAATTTAAAAATATTACCCAATTCATTAAAAGTATTAATTAATAAACTTTAAAATAAAAAAAAATGAATCGATTTTAAATCTCATCCTCCTTTAATAATTTTAATTTTAAAAATTTGATATTTTTTACATTATATAAAATTTATAAAAATGATATAATTCTTTCAAAAAAACAATATTATTTATGTTAGTATTAGGTATTGAAAGTACATGTGATGAAACAGCAGCTTCTGTTGTTGAAGATGGTGTTAAAATCCTATCAAATGTTATATCCTCACAGGTAGATTTACATAAAAAATATGGTGGAGTTTTCCCAGAGCTTGCATGCAGAGCACATATTGATATGATCTTACCTGTAATAGATGAAGCTATAAAAAAAGCAAATGTTACAATCAATGATATAGATTTAATTTCTGTAGCTCAAGGACCTGGGTTATTAGGCGCTCTTCTTATTGGTTTAAATACTACAAAAGCACTATCTTTTTCTACTAGCATCCCATATATAGGAGTCAATCACATTGAAGCTCATTTATATGCTGCAATGATGGAAGGTAATAAAAACATTTTTCCATCGTTGGGGGTTGTAATATCTGGCGGACATACTATGTTACTTAAAATAAACAGCATTGGATCCTATGAAAAAATTGGAACTACAATAGATGACGCTATTGGCGAGTGCTTTGATAAGGTAGCAAATATTCTAGATCTATCCTATCCAGGTGGACCTGAAGTTGAAAAACTAGCCAAAGATGGAGACCTCTCAAAATATAATTTTAATGTTGGAAGGGATAAAAATTCAAAATTCAACTTTTCATTTAGCGGTCTTAAAACTAAAATTTTATATACAGTAAAAGGCAACCGAGCAAAAAAGAACTTTCCAACGCTTATTAAAGAAGAAGAGAAAAAGCATATAGCAGCTTCTTTTCAAAATACAGTCTTTGAAGATTTAATTAGTAAAGCATCTCTTGCTTGTAAAACCTTTAATTTAAAAGCTATTTATTTTGGTGGTGGAGTATCTAATAGCAAAACATTAAGAGCGTTAGTACAAAATAAAAATTTGAATATTCCTATATATTTTCCAAACTTTGGTCTAAGTTTAGATAACGCTGCTATGATAGCAGGACTGGGATATCATAAATATACCGAAAAAAAATCATCTGATCCATTAGATCTAATTGCAAAAACTTCTTATAGTAAATTTTGATTTCACTTGTTTATTTTTCATAATATGGTATAAAATTAGCTTTAAATTTAAAAGAAAGGTATGGAATCATGGCAAAAAAGAAAGAAAGAGAAATAATCAAATTAAAAAACTCAGAAACTAAAGAATGCTACTGGACAGTAAAAAACAAAAAAAACACTACTGATAAGTTAGAAAGAAAAAAATATTCTAAAAAACTTCGTAAACATATAGTCTTTAAAGAAGCTAAGTAAATAAAAATATAAATGTTCGAGCTAAAGCTTGCTTTAAAATATTTAGTACCAAAAAAAAGAAGATTATCCTCTTCTTTAATATCTTTAATTTCGATATTTGTAATAACAATTGTAGTTTGGCTTGTAATTGTATTCTTATCAGTGACCTCCGGAATAGAAAAAAATTGGCTTGATAAATTAACTACAATTAATGCTCCTATTAGAATATCTCCATCAAATCAATATTTTTCATCCTACTATTATAAAATTGATACCTTATCCTCAAACAGTGACTTTCAATTAAAAACAATTAATGAAAAATTAAACACCTCAATTTCTGATCCATATGATCCTGAAATGGATATGGAAATCCCCTCATACTTCCCTAAACCAGTATTAGATGAAAATAATAAATTATTGGATCCAATAAAAAAAGCAGATGAAATACTATCAAAAATAAAAAAAGAAAAAGCAATTTCTTTTCAAGATTTTGAAGTAAGTTCTGCTATGCTAAGACTCAATCTTGATAGAATAAGCATTGATCCAAATACTTTAAATAAAGAAGAAAAGTTAAGTTTTTTAACTCAGATGAGTTATGTTTTATCACTTTGTGATGACAACCCTAAATTAAAATCAATAATTTTACCTTTAAACTCACAAGACATCTTTCAATTAGCTTACAAGGCAAATAGATCATTTGAAAACGCTATAACTGATCAAACATCTTTTTTAACATACATTGATAAAAATAGTTTTTCAAAGAATCTAACTTCTATTTTTGAAAATATAAAAATAAAAAAAATTAAAATTTTAAATAATTATAAAATTGATACAAGCTTTCTTTTAAAAAACAAGGCATACAGCGCTTATTATTCAAGTGATAATTCATCAATATACATAACTAAAAACTCAAAACTTTCAAAAGGAAAAATTCTATTTGAAAATAATAATTTTATTTTCAAAGACAATAAAAATAAAAAGTTATTAAGTAATGAAAATATTTACATAAAAGATGACAGTTATTTAGGTAATAATTTTTTAGTTGATTATAAAAATATAAAAACGATTAAAGATTTAAAAATACTTTGTAAAACAAATAATTTTAAAAAAGATCTTAGAATTCCTTTTTATAATTTAGATATTTTAGATTTTACATATAAAAATTTAAATGATTCTTCTATTAGTTTATATCAAAAAAATTCAAAAATATCCCTTCCTAAAATAGAAGATTTTAATTCTATAATTTTACCTAAAAGTTATAAAAAAAATAATGTTTTAGTGGGTGATAGAGGATATCTATCATATACCACTTTAAGCGCAGCTTCTTCTCAAGAGATGAGAATACCAATATATGTCGCAGGTTTTTATGATCCAGGGGTATTTCCAATTGGTAATAGATGTATTATTACAGATCCTGAAATTCCAAGACAAATCAACTCCTTAGTAAATAACATCTCATACGACAACTCCCCTACAAATGGAATATTTGTTTGGCTAAATGACATAAAAAAAACAAATGAAATAAAAACTGAGCTTATAAAAGAGTTTAAAGAAGCAAAAATCTTAGATTTTTTTGATATTTCAACTTATAAAGATTTTGAATTTTCAAAAGATATGATGCAGCAATTTCAAAGTGATAAAACTCTTTTTACCCTAATTGCAATTATTATATTAATAGCAGCATGCTCTAATATAATTTCTATGTTAGTACTTCTTGTAAATGACAAGAAAAAAGAAATTGCTATTTTAAGATCAATGGGAACTAGCAAAAAAAGCATTGCTTTAATTTTTGGATTAACTGGAGCTATTACTGGAATAATAAGCTCACTACTTGGATTTTTATTAGCTGTTTTTACACTTAAAAATTTAAATTTTGTAATAAATATATTATCAAAAATTCAAGGCCACAGCTTCTTTAATGAAAACTTTTTTGGATCCACCATGCCAAATACTTTAAGTGTTAGTTCTTTAATATTTATAATCGTTACAACTACAGTTTTATCGATTTTAGCAGGATTGGTACCTGCTATAAAAGCTACTTTAATAAACCCTTCTAAAACTCTTAGATAAAATGAAAAAAATACTAATCGCTAAATCCATTTTTAAATCTTATACAAGCAACAAAACTAAAAATATTATTTTAGAAAACATTGATTTAAATGTTTTTGAAAATGAATCAATTGCAATAATGGGAGCATCAGGTGAGGGAAAGACTACCCTTTTACATATCTTAGCGGGATTAGAAAATATTGATTTAGGAAATATTGAAATTCTTGGAGAAAAAAAATATAGTAATAAACTCATAAATGAAAAAATTGGATTTATATTCCAAAGTTACAATCTATTAAATGATTTAAGTGTAATCGATAACATTTTAATGCCAGCTAAAATAGCAAGAAAAAATATCTCTAAAACTTCCATTTACTACAATAGAGCTATAAAAATGCTAGAAGAGATAAATTTAATAAATAAAAAAGATGATTTAGCAATCCACTTATCGGGCGGGGAAAAACAAAGAACTTCAATTGCAAGAGCTTTTTGTAATAATCCTGAAATTATTTTTGCAGATGAGCCCTCTGGTAATTTAGATAGTAAAAACTCTAAAGTAATTCATGATCTTTTAATAAACAGCTGCAAAACTTATAAAAAAACACTAATCTTAGCAACTCACGATCTAGAGCTCGCAAAAATGTGCGATAAAATTTTTCAATTAAAAGATAAAAAATTAACCTCTTATACTTTTTAATCTACATATAAATTTATAAATTATTTACAATCATCCTTTTTAAAAGGAGAAATCAATGAAAATTTTAATACTTGGAACAGGATACGTTGGTTTAGTAACAGGCGCTTGTTTTTCTGAGATGGGACATTTAGTTACATGCTTAGACATTGATGAAGATAAAATTAATAAGTTAAATGATGGAATAATACCAATTTACGAACCGGGACTTGAAGAGATAGTAAAGAGAAACAAAAAAAACAAAAGACTTCAATTTACAACTGATTATAAAAAAGCAGTAGAAAAAAATGATGCTATTTTTATATGCGTTCCAACTCCATCAAATGATGATGGATCTTGTAATTTATCTTTCATAAAAAAAGCTGCCATCTCCATTGCAAAAAATTTAAATGAATATAAATTAATAATAAATAAGTCAACAGCTCAAGTAGGGACTCTTTTTGAAGTAAGAGAAATAATAAAAAAAGAGTTAACAAGTCTAAATAAAGAAATAAATTTTGATGTTGCTTCTAACCCTGAGTTTTTAAAAGAAGGCTGTGCTATTACAGATTGCATGAAACCAGATAGAATAGTAATTGGAATAGACTCTGATAAAGCTAAAAATATTTTATATGATATATATTCTGCTTTCAATATTAGAAAAGATAAGATAATTACAATGGATATTTTATCATCTGAAATGACAAAATATGCAGCAAATGCAATGTTAGCTACTAGAATTTCTTTTATGAATGAGATAGCAACTATTTGTAAAAAAATAAATGCAAATGTAAATAATGTTAGAAAAGGAATAGGCTCTGATTCTAGAATAGGCTATTCATTTTTATATCCAGGAGTTGGTTACGGAGGATCATGCTTTCCAAAAGATTTAAAAGCGCTTGCATATATTGCTAAAAAAAATAATGTAAATCCAAAACTTTTAAATGCAGTTGAAGAGATAAATAATGATCAAAAAAAATATTTATCTAAAAACATTGAAAATTACTTTAAAAATACAGGCGGAGTAAAAGATAAAACAATTGCAATTTGGGGACTTTCTTTTAAACCTGACACAGATGATATAAGAGAAGCGCCATCTCTTAATTTAATAAAAGATCTATTAAAAAAAGGAGCTACCTTAAGAGTATTTGATCCTGTTGCAATGGACAATATAAAAAAATACTTTGATAAAGAAAAAAATATTTCTTTTTGTGAAAGTGAAATAGAGGCTGCAAATGGATCCCATGCTATTGCCCTATTAACTGAATGGAAACAATTTAGGTTACTTGATTTCAAATCAATTTTAAAAAATCTAAAACACAAAGTTATATTTGATGGTAGAAATCAATACCATCCAATAAAAATGAAAAATTTGGGATTTAATTACATTGGTATTGGAGTGCCAGATCAAATTCAAAATGAAAAATAAAATTGAAAAAATTAATAATAAATTATCTAATTTATTTGAAGTAGAAAAAAAGCCTCATAAAATTTTATATGAAGCTATTAATTATTCTATATCTTCAAAAGCTAAAAGACTAAGACCTCTACTTACGCTTTTGATTTGTGAAGCTTATAATGTAAATTTAGATAGCTCAATAGACGCTTCTATTGCAATAGAGCTGATTCATACATACTCTTTAATACATGATGATCTTCCATGCATGGATGATGATGATTTAAGAAGAGGAAAACCTAGTTTACATAAAAAATATAATGAATGGCTTGCTATACTTACAGGAGATAGTATTTTAACTTATGCATTTGAGTTGATTTGTAATATAAAAAACTTAAGCCATGAAAAAAAAATAAAATTAATAAGTTCTTTATCAAAATATGCTGGAAAAGATCATTTAATAGCAGGACAAGTAATAGATTTGATGTCAGAAAATTCTAATATAAATTTTGAAACATTAAAATTCATGCATGTAAATAAAACGGCATCTTTATTTATTTGTGCAGCGGAATTTGGTGCGATACTTTGTGATGCAACAAAAAGCGATTTTGAAAATCTAAAATTATTTGCTTATAATTTAGGTTTAGCCTTTCAAATAAGAGATGATATTTTAGATGAAAATTCTACAACGAAAGATCTTGGAAAAAAAATAAAAAGTGATATTAAAAAAAATAAATCTACAGCTCTTACTATACTAGGCTTAGAAAAAGCCAAAAACTTGGAGAAAGAATTATATGATTTAGCATATAATCACTTATCTAAGCTTTCTATTAATACACAATCATTAAATGACTTTATAAAGATTTTGAAATAATTTTTAAAAAAAAATCAAATATTTCTAACCCTAAAGTAAATTATATAAAAAATATTAATACTTTGTTAGAATCAAAACCATGCTAAACTTTAATAAAAGAAATTACAGATATCCTATTAAACACAAACCTATAAAAAGGATCTTTGATATATTTTTTTGTATATTTATTGTAGTTTTATTACTTCCTTTGTATCTAATAATATCGTTAATTATTTTATTTTCTACTAAAGGACCAATTTTTTATATTTCCAAAAGACTTGGTAGAGGTGGAGTAATTATAAATTGCATAAAATTCAGAACCATGCACACAAATGCAGATCAAAAGTTAAAAGACCTTTTAAATAAAAATATTGCTTTAAAAAAAGAGTGGAGAAAATTTCAAAAATTAAAAAAGGATCCAAGAATTACTAAAATTGGTCAATTTCTAAGAAAAACATCCTTAGATGAACTTCCTCAATTTTTCAATGTTTTAAAAGGAGATCTTAGTATTGTTGGCCCTAGACCTTTTGTTTTAATGGGTCCTGTTAATGAATTTGATAAAGAGATAAAAATTTATCTAAAAGATAAAACTAAAAAAATACTATCAATTAGGCCTGGGATTACTGGACTCTGGCAAGTATCAGGAAGAAGTGAAATCACAATAGAAGAAAGACTTAAAATAGAAGAAAACTACATTGACACTCAATCTTTTTTTAAAGATCTATATTTAATTTTAAAAACTATAAAAATTATATTTTTTCCAAAAGGTGCTTTTTAATGAGCCAAAATATAATAGTAACTGGCGGAGCTGGGTATATTGGCTCTCATATGTGTAAAGTACTAAAAGAAAAAAACTATCATCCTATTACAATAGATAATTTATCAACTGGCCATAAAGAATCAGTAAAATATGGTGATTTTATACAAGGTGATATAAAAGATTATGATCTTTTAATTGATACTTTTAAAAAATATAATCCGATAGGTGTAATGCATTTTGCAGCATGCGCAATCGTCTCTGAATCTATGGAAGATCCAAAAAAATATTATTCGAATAATACTTCAAATACCATTAACTTATTAAATGCAATGATTGAAGCTAATATTAAAAATATAATATTTTCATCAACTTGCGCAACTTATGGAATTCCACAATTCACTCCCTTAACTGAAGATCACCCAACAAATCCTATATCTCCTTATGGACAATCCAAACTTATGATTGAAAAGATCTTAAAAGATTATTCAAAAGCATACTCTTTAAACTATGCAGCGCTTAGATATTTTAATGCAGCTGGTGCTGATATAGATTTAGATATTGGTGAAAAACATGAAATGGAAACACATTTAATACCAATTGCAATTGAAACCGCTTTAAATGTAAGAGATATTTTAAATGTCTATGGCTGTGATTTTGAAACAAAAGATAAAACAGCAATAAGAGATTATATTCATGTTTTAGATTTAGCATCTGCTCATATTAAAGCACTAGAATATATTCAAAAAAACAATAAAAGCATCACTTTAAATTTAGGTACTGAAAATGGTTTTTCTGTTCTTGAAGTTGTAGATATGGTTGAAAAAATATCTGGTAAAAAACTAAAAATTAAGTTAACAAATAAAAGAGAAGGCGATCCGGCTAAACTATTTGCAAATGCAAATTTAGCTAAAAAACTTTTAAATTGGGAATTAAAACATTCCTCTTTAGAAACAATAGTAAATACGGCATATAGATGGCATCAAAAACAACAGAAAGTAGTTTTAAAGAAGTAATATTTTTATTTTTTTTAACAGTATTTTATACTTTTTTTTTAAATAAACATTTACATTTTATAAAGCTTATTTATTTCGCACCTTTTATTACTTTAATATTTTATAAAACATCAATTTATACATCACTTTGGCTAAGTATTATCTGTGGATTAATTATCGATCTTTTTTCTTCTTCTTACTTTGGACTCAATGCTATTTGCTATAGTGCAACTACAATATTTTTATATAATGAAAAAAAATATTTTTCTTATAAAAATATAAATATATTTATTTTTACAACTATTTATTCATTTATATTTTCTATGTTCTATCCCCTTTCTTTATTTATTTTTGAAAAAGGAATTAAAATTACTTTAAAATGGATGATAAGTGATCTGGTAATAATGCCTTTAACGGATGGGGCCTATGCATTTTTATTATTTTCACTACCCTTAATTTTATTACAAAAAACTAAAACAATTAAACTACAAAATTTATGGAAAAGATTCAAAAGAAAGAGTTTTCGAAGATCACAATAGTTGCAATAGATGCAGCTATAATTGCAGGTGATCTTTTAAAAAAAGGTTTTTTTACTAAATACAAAATTGATAAAAAACAAGGAAAACATAATTTAGTCACTGAATATGATTTTTTATCGGAAAAAACAATAATATCATATATAAAAAAAATATTTCCAACACATAGTTTTTTGTCAGAAGAATGTGGTAGAATAAATAACTCTAATGAAGTTATATGGATAATCGATCCTCTTGATGGCACTGTGAATTTCGCACATAAAGTCCCTATTTTTTCAGTAAGCATTGCAGCTATTGAAAAAAATCAAACTGTATCTGGAGTAATATATCAACCTCTTTCAAATGAGCTTTTTGTAGCTGAGAAAAACACCGGATCTTTTTTAAATTACAAAAAAATAGAAGTTACACAAACCAAAATGTTAGATGATGCTCTTTTAGCTACTGGTTTCCCATATAATTTTGATGAGAACCCAAATCATTGCTTAGATAGATTTTCAAATATTTTAAAAAAGGGACTTCCTATCAGAAGACTTGGATGCGCTTCAATTGATTTAGCATATGTAGCCAGTGGTATTTTCGATGCATTTTGGGAGACAGGCCTTGGTGCTTGGGATGTTGCAGCTGGTAATTTATTAATTGAAGAAGCGGGTGGTATAATAAGTGATTTTGAGAATAAAAAATTTCAAATTAAAGATACAAATAATGCTCTTTTAGCAAGTAATAAAATATTGCACAATGACATTTTAAAGGTTTTAAATGAAAATTATTAATGGAAAAGAGATAGCTGATAAGATTATTTTAGATATAAAAAATGAAATAATTTCTAAAAATTTAAATGTAGGTCTTGCTGTTATTTTAATAGGTGACGATTTTGCATCTAAAACGTATGTAAGAATGAAAAGAAAAAAATGTCTTGATGCAAATATTAATTCTTATTTATTTGAATATTCAAATTCCATTGATGAAAAGACAATTATAGATAAAATTCATGCATTAAATAATGATGATAAGATAGATGGAATTTTAGTTCAGCTTCCCCTGCCAAAACATATAAGTATAAAAACAGTAATTGAAGCAATTGATCCTAATAAAGATATAGATGGATTTCATCCAATAAATGTTGGTAAAGTGCTTCTTGGATACGATGATACTATTTTTCCATGCACTCCACTTGGAATTAAAATACTACTTGAAAAAACAAAAATTGATCTTACTGGCAAACATGTTGTAATTATTGGAAGGTCCAATTTAGTTGGTAAGCCTCTTTTTGCTATGCTTGTTCAAAATAAAAAAAAATTGAATGCAACAGTTACTATATGTCACTCTTATACAAAAGATCTAAAGCAAATTGCCTTATCTGCTGATATTATAATAGCTGCAATTGGCAAAGCCAATTTTATAACTAAAGATTTTATTAAAAAAGGTAGTATAGTTATAGATGTTGGTATAAATTATGAAAACCAAAGTGATGGAACTAAAAAAATAGTAGGCGATGTTGACTATGAGAATGTAAAAGAATTATGTTCATATATTACTCCAGTACCTAAAGGAGTAGGACCTATGACGATAGCAATGCTTTTAAAAAACAGTTTAATTTGCCATAAAAAAAATAAAAAATATGAATAAAAGAATAATTGGAATTTTTCATGCAAATCCAAGAGGATTTGGATTTGTAGAGACAGAAGATAAAGATACAACCGGTATTTTTATTTCTAAGGCAGATAAAAATAAAGCAATTGATTTAGATATTGTTGAAGTTGAGATTAAAGAAAACCCTCTTAAGGGAATAGAAGGCAAAATTGTAGAAATCATAAAAAGAGAAAAAAATACTTTTGTTGGCATTGTAAAAGATACATCAAAAAAAAATTATCTTGTCTACGTTCCTATTTTAGGGTTTAAATCATTAGTAGAATTACAATCAGAAGAACTCCTAAAAATCGGTGATAGAGTAGAGATTCTAATCACAAAATGGCCTAAAGATGAAAAAGATATGATTGAAGCTAAATTAAAAAAATATTTAGCTCATATAAGCGAAGCTTCCAAAGACACCTACTGCGCAATAATAGAATATAATATTAAAGAAGAGTTTGATGATAAAACAAAAAACGAAGCAAAAAATCTAAAAATAACAAATGAAGATTTAAAAAAAAGAAAAGACTTAACTAATTTAAATGCAGTTACCATAGATCCTAAAACAGCTAGAGATTTTGATGATGCGATATCTATTACAAAACATCCAAACAATACTTTTAGTTTAGGTGTTCATATCACGGATGTTTCTTTTTTTGTAAAAGCAAATTCATTTTTAGATATTGAAGCTGCGAAAAGAGGAAACTCTGTATATTTCCCCTCTCAATGTATTCCTATGCTCCCAAAAGAGTTGTCTAATAATTTATGTTCCCTAAAAGAAGATCAAAAAAGAATAACTGTAAGTGTTTTAATGGATTTTGATGAAAATGGGGATTTAAAAAAATATGACATTGTAAGATCATATATTAAAAGCAAAAAAAGATTTTCCTATGAACAAGCTTACTCTATTTTAAAATCCAAGAAAGAAAACAAATATAAAAATGATCTTGAAAATATGACTAAGCTATGTGAAGTCCTAAAAAAGAAAAGATTTGATAGAGGATCTATAGACTTTGCACTTTCTGATAGCATAATAATATTAGATGAAAATGAAAATCCGATAAAAATAGAAGTTGTTGAATATGATATTACACATCAAATGATAGAAGAGTTCATGTTAAAAGCTAATGAAGTTATTGCTTATCATTTGGATAAAAAAAAGAAAAAATTAATTTTTAGAATTCATGAAGAACCTTCTGTTGAAAATTTAGAAGAATTTTTTGGTTTTGCAAGATCACTTGGTTTTTATCTTCCTAAAAATCCAAAAACAAAAGACATCCAAAAACTTTTTATAGAAGCTAAGAAAACAAAATATTTGAAACTACTTTCTATAAATTTCATAAAAAGCATGAAGCTTGCAATCTATTCAAAAGAAAACATAGGACATTTTGGTTTAGCGCTTGAGCATTATACTCATTTCACCTCTCCTATTAGAAGATATAGCGATCTTGTAATTCAAAGAATATTATTTGAAGAAGAAGATATAGATATAAATTTAAAAGATATTTCAAAAGCAACATCTGAGAAAGAAAGAAATGCAGCTAAAGCAGAAAACTCTGTTATTTTTTTAAAAAAAATTAGATTATTAAAAAAATTCTATAAAGAAGATCCCAATAAAAAATATCAAGCTACAATTACAAAAATCAAACCTTTTGGGATAATTTTTGAAATAGATGAATTAATGTTAGATGGATTTATAAATTTAGCAGACATTGAATATGATTATTTCTTATTTGAAGAGACTTATTTAAGAGGCAGAAGAACTAAACAAAAACTAACTTACTCTGATAAAATACATATCCAAATTAAAAGCATAGATCTAATAACCCAAGATGTTAGATATTTTATTTCTAGAAGAAAAAGAAAATGATAAAATTAGATCTTAGTTTCTATCAAAATAGTGATACTATTTCTATAGCTGAATCCCTTCTTGGGAAATATATTTATACTAAAGTAGATAACAAAATAACTTCTGGGATAATAACTGAAACTGAAGCCTATTTAGTAAATGATAAGGCATGCCATGCATATAATAATAATAAAACTCCTAGAACTAAAGTTATGTTTGATAGAGGTGGAATAGCATATATATATTTATGTTATGGAATGCATCATCTTTTAAATATAGTAACTAACAAAAAAGATATTCCAGAAGCTGTTCTTATTAGATCGATTGAGCCCATTGATGGAATAGATATAATGCAAAATAGAAGAAATAAAAAAATATTTAATAGAACTCTAACAACAGGTCCAGGTTCCTTAACAAAAGCTCTTGGAATTACAAAAAATTTTAATTACAAATCTTTTTTATCTAATGAACTTTGGATAGAAGATAAAAAAAATGTAATTAAAGATGATAATATTATTAAATCTAAAAGAGTAGGTATTGAGTATGCCCTGCAAGATGCACTGCTTCCATATAGGTTTAGAATTAAAGATTCCAAGTGGACTTCATTCCCTAAATGATTTTCAAATCTTGATTTATAAATTTTACATAAGATAGAATTAAATAAAAATAATTAAAGGCTTTAAATGAAGAAATATTTCATTACAGGACTAGTTACCCTATTGCCACTTACTTTAACTTTATTGATCGTTGTATTTATAGTAAATTTTTTAACAAAACCATTTATGGGTTTTGTTGTAAAAGTTTTATCAGAGACTAAAATAAAACAGATACACACATATATTTTATCTTCGGATCAAATTGTTAAATATGGCTCACAAATATTAATTTTAATTGGAATATTTGTAACAACCTTGATTCTTGGTATTTTTGCAAGATGGTTTTTATTCAAAGCATTTATTAGAATGTCTGATGGGATTTTACATAAAATACCTCTCATAAATAAAGTTTATAAAACAACTCAAGATATTGTAAAAACTTTATTTGTTACTGATAAAAACTCTTTTAAACAAGTTGTAATGGCCCCTTTTCCAAGAAAAGGAATGTATTCACTTGGTTTAGTGAGCAGAGAGTCCCCTAAAACATGTCAAGATGCGGCAAAAGTGCCTTTAATTTCAGTATTTATTCCAACAACGCCAAATCCAACAACTGGCTTTTTACTTATGTTTAAAAAAGAAGATTTGATTTTTTTAGATATGAAAACGGAAGATGCACTTAAATACATAATATCTTGTGGAGTAATTATACCTGAAGACAAAGTTGCAAAGGAGATAAAATGAAAAAATATTTAATAGCAGGACTTATCATTTTACTACCTCTTGCGCTAACAATAATGATTTTTATATTTTTAGTAGACCTTTTCACTTCTCCCTTTTTAAATGTTGTTACTTCATTTCTTACTCAATTTAAAACTACTATTCCCCTACTTAACAATCCAATGTTTGCAACGTTTATATCTAGAATATTAATTATAATTATGCTGGTGGTATTTATATTTATACTTGGTGTAATTACTAGATGGTTTTTCTTTAAAACTATAATGAATTGGACGAATAAAATACTTTCTAAAATTCCATTTGTTAAATCTATTTATAACTCTTTAAAAGACATAATCAGCTCTTTTTTATCAAAAGAAGGAAGTAAAGCATTCAAACATACAATTTTAATACCATTCCCAACAAAAGATTCATATTGCATTGGATTTGAATCTGGAGATGTTCCACAAGAATGCCAAGAAAAAATAGATAAAAAACTAAAACCCGTTTTTTTACCAACAGCGCCCCATCCAATTTCAGGGTATATGTTTTTTGTAGGTGAAGATGAAGCTTTAGATATTGATATAAAAAATGAAGATGCAGTAAAATTCACAGTATCTTGCGGACTTATACTTCCTGGGGAAAAGATTAATGATATCTAAAAATTCGAATACTAAAGTTATCTTTTTTTTTGTAAAAGACATCAAAACAAAACTACTAAGAATTATCCAAACCTCATTAAAACATTTTGAAAGCAAAGAAAAACTTTTAATTAAAGTCCAAGATGAAGCCTCTTTAAAATACGTAGATGAGCTTTTATGGAAAGAACCTAAAGAAAGTTTTTTGCCCCACGTAATATCTGAGAAAAAAAATGATGATTTTATTGTTTTAACAAAATCCCAAGATAATTTAAATGAATCTTACTACCTTTTCAATTTATGTCAAGACACAATAGACTTAAACGCTTCTTATAGAGTTATTTATGACTTTGACGATCATACGAACATAACAAAAAAAGAAAATAGCAAAAAGAGATATCAAATATATAGAAAACTTAATTTTGATATTATAGAAAGATAAAATTTAATTAAAAATTTTAATTTATAAAATTAAAGTTATCTTATCTTGAAAGTTTATCCTCCTATCATTATAATTTTCCTATATATTAATTTAGGGGAGCTAAATGACAAGAATCGGAAAAAAAGAAGAGAGAAAAAATGTAAGTCCTAGAAAAAGAAGATATAAAATCGAAAAAAAAACAGGACCTAAAAAAGATAATTTAAAAAATGGATATAAAGAGCATGAAAATGCTTTAAAAGAAGAGTATGCATATATCCCAAAAATTAAATAATTATTTTAAATAAGGAAAAAAAATATGTCTAGACATCCAAGTTATGGAAAAGCTTCGAAATCAGAGAAAAAAAGAAATGTACTTAAACGATTTGAAAGGATTGATATCTTAAGAAAAATCGGAAAATGGAAAGATGGAGAAAGCAAAAAAGTAACAGGGCTTCCAAAAACTCCTGTTAAATAAATGAAAATAATCATTGTAAATGAGCAGTCAGATCTTGAAATAGATGAAAATTTAATCAAAAATCAAGTAGAGAAAATTCTAGAAAAAGAAAACATTAAAACTGATGAGCTCATTTTATATTTTGTTAATGAGAAAACTATAAAAGATTTACATAATAAGTTTTTTAATGACCCGTCTTTAACAGACTGTATAAGTCTTCCAATAGATTCAATCACTTCAAAAGAATCCCATCATATTTTAGGAGAAGTTTTTATCTGTCCAAGCGTAGCTGTTAAATATGCAAAAAAAAACAAATTAGATCCTCATTTTGAAAATACCTATTACATAATACATAGTCTTTTACATTTAATGGGATATGATGATATAGATAAAAATGATAGAGTAATTATGAAAAAAAAAGAAAAAGAAATAATTGAACACTTAAAAGAAACAAACTTATTATAAAGACATGCAAGATCATTTATTTTTGATATATACAGTAATTTTTCTGATATTTTTTATTATTGGAGGCTCTACTCTAACAGCATTTAACTCCTCACTATTGAGTCTTGGTAAGTTTGAAGCTAAAGAAAATTTAAAAACTTCTCTTTTTCTATTTAAAAATTTTTTTTTAAATAAGAAATGGGAAAAATTTTACATATTAATTAGCATAACAAAGCATATTTTATATCTTTTATATGCGATTACATTTTTTTTGCTTTTAACTCTTTTTTTTCCAAAAATTGAAGATCCAAATAATAGAATATATATAATAGTAATTATATTTTTTGTGGTTTTCTTATATTTGCTAGTTGATTTTCTAATGCGCTTTATTTCTAAAAGATTTTCTAGAAAAACTATTTTATATTTTTCTTCTATTTGTTCTATATATTTAACAATATTTTTACCTCTAACATCTATAGCCTTTTTATTTTCTAAATATATTTTTAAAGAAGACATAAAAACTTTAAGAAGATCTTTTTTATCTAAAGACAAAGTATTAGAAATGATTAAAGCATCTGAACTAAGTCTAGCACTAACAAATGCAGATCAATCTATGATTGCATCATTTATTACATTTAAAGAAAAAGTAGCTAGAGAAATAATGATTCCAAGGGTAGATATTTTTGCAATAGAAGATACAACGCTTTTGAAGGATGCTTTGAAAATAATTTCTGAAGAAAATTATTCTAGAATACCTATATACCATGAAAGCATTGATAACATTACAAAAGTTTTGATGTATAAAGATTTGCTTGAAGTTTTTGCAAATAATGACTTTGAAAAACTATTAAATGAAAAAGTAGATAAATTTGCAAAACCGATACTTTATGCTCCAGAAAACAAAAAAATCTCTAAACTTTTCCAAGAGTTTAAATCCAAAAAAATTCATTTAGCTATTATTGTAAATGAATATGGTTCTACTGAAGGAGTAGTTACAATTGAAGATATTTTAGAAGAGTTAGTTGGAGAAATTCGAGATGAGTATGACATTTATGAAGATAAACAGTACTGGCATTTACCATCTGGTAGTTTAGTAGTTGATGCTAAAATGTCAATAATTGATATTGAAGAGCAACTTAAGATATCTATACCTCACAACCCAGAATATGAAACTATTGGTGGGTATATTTTCCATGTAGCGGGAACTATTCCATCTAAAGGCTGGAAAATAGAGCAGGATAACTTTACAATTGAAATTTTAATTTCCAATGATAGATGCATAGAAAAAATTAGAATCACCCCTAGAAAACAGATTCTTGAAAAAGAATAACCTAAATGATAGAATCCCTATAATAATTATATATTCAGGAGCAAAAAAAATATGAGACGATCTATATGCACTTGTGATCCTCATTTTGTTATAGCTGGAAACAAATCTACTTATAGATTTATTTTTACAACAGCAAATGATTTAAAGAAAAATACTAAGTTAATATTCGATTTAAACTCTCAAGGAAGATATTTCGATTGGCAAATCCCCCAAGCAAATTTAAAATCAAAATCAAATTTAATTTGGGCAGAAATTCCAAATTCCAAACCAATTTCAGCAAAGCAAATATCTTTAGATAAGTTTGAATTTACTCTTCCAAAAGATTTAAAAATATCTGAAAGTATAACTTTTTTTATTGGTTCATTAGATGATAAATCCTCTGGTAACTTTTGCCAATTATATACACAAAGAAAAAAATCTTTTAATTTACATATTTCATATGATGGTAAAAAAGAAAATGATACTTTTTATTTAGATGTTAAAGGGAATAAACTTTTCAATATCAAAGCTATCACTCCTTCATATGTTTTAAGAAACAAACGTTTTGATGTAACAATTAGATTTGAAGATGAGTTTGGAAATTTAACTTCAAATACAGATGAAGACACTTTAATTGAACTTAGCTATCAACATTTAAGAGAAAACTTATCTTGGAAATTATTTATACCTGAAACTGGATTTATTATGCTCCCTTCTCTATATTTTAATGAGCCTGGTATTTATAAAATTAAACTTAAAAATTTAAAAAACAATCAAGAATATTTTTCTGATCCAATATTGTGTTTTGAATTTGACGACACAAACTTATATTGGGGTCAATTACACTCAGAATCTATAAGATATGATACTCAAAAAGAAATAGACATCTCTCTTAGATCATTTAGAGATACAAGTTCACATGATTATTCTGCAACATCTTCATTTGATAGTGAAAAAGAAACATCTACGGATGCATGGAAAAAAATAGCAGCTACCGTATCTGAATTTAATGAAGATGAAAGATTTATCTCATTTTTAGGAGAGCAATGGCTTGGAGATCTAAAGGAAGAAGGACTAAGACAATTTATTTTTTCAAAAGATAATAAATCAATTTTAAGAAAAGATGATTTAAAAAGTAATTCTTTAAAAAAAATATACAAAACATTTACTCCAAAAGATTTGATTTCTATCCCCTCTTTTACGATGGGAAGTCAAAGCTTATATGATTTTAAAGATTATAATCCTTATTATGAAAGAGTAGTAGAAATATACAATGCTTGGGGAAGCTCAGAAGGATTAGAAAAAAATGGAAATTTACATCCAATTGAAGGTCCTAAAAAAGAGCAAAAAGGTAATATTGAAGGTTCAGTTATTAATGCTTTAATTAATGGCTGTAGATTTGGTTTTGTTGCAGGCGGCTATGACGACAGAGGAATATATAAAGATTTTTATGATAATGAGCAAAAACAATACAGAGCTGGATTAACTGGCATACTGGCTAAAATTCATACTAGAGATTCTCTTTTTCAAGCGATGTACAATAGGTCTACTATAGCAACTACTGGAGAAAAAATTTTAGTAGGGCTAAATGTTGCAAATATGCCAATAGGCTCAGAATTAAACACTATTCAAAAACCTGGGCTTATGTTTAATAGATTTATTTCAGGATATGTAATAGGAACTGATCTGATAAAAGAAGTACAAATATATAGAAATGGAAAACTACTCAATAAATTTAACCCTAAAAAAGATACTTTTGAATTTGAATTTGATGATTCTAATAATTTATTAGATGTAGCCATTAAAAAAGAAGGACATCCTCCTTTTGTTTTTTATTATTTAAAAGCTATTCAAAATAATAATCATGTAGCTTGGACATCTCCTATTTGGGTCGATCACATAACAGATGCATCATCTATAAAAAAGACTAAAAAGAAATAGATTTATTTTATTTCTTTTTTCTTTTATTAAACTTATTAAGTGTTTTTTGGTAAAAAAAAACTGAGCTAAACTTAGCTCAGTTTTTAATTATATTAGAATATAACTTATAGAATAAGTTTATACTGCAGCAGGAGTTTCTTCAGCAGCAGCTTCTTCAGTAGGAGCTTCAAGAGCAGCTTTTTCAGCTTTTAATCCTTCCAGTTTAGCATCATTAGCTTTTACTAATTCTTCTCTGATTAATAATGGATTTGCTTTAGCAAGATTTTTTCCATGATTTGAATCATTATAAGTATATCTTGCATACCCAAAATGGCTATAGCTTTTTTTAGCTTCCTTACCAATAAAAGTATACATTTCAGTTGATGCTTGTCCAAATAGACCTTCAGATTTTTCAGTTAAATTCTCTGCATTAATTTCTTGTAATTCATCAGTTTCTTTTTTAAGTTCTTCCATTTTAGTTTCTAAATCAGCAATTTCTTGCTCAGTTTCACTTAATTCTTCTTCTTCTTCTTCTTCTGAAGAAAAGAATAATGAAAATATTGATGCTATACCACTAAATAATGATTTTACTAAACTAAATGCAAAACCAAATGTGCTACTGATAACTCCAGTGCAAATTTTATAAGTTTTAGTAATGATGCCATCTTTACTTTCAGTTGCTGGAGCAGCTGATTCAATTGTTGAACTAGCATCTGCAGCTACACCCTCTGGTGCACCTTGAGTTGCTTCTGTTTCAGGTTGTTTAGCTTCCACTTGGCTACTAGCTAAAGGAGCTCCTGTATTACTAATTGACATATTTAACCTCCCAATAGGTTTATTTTTTGTTTTTAAATCTTGAAATTAAATTTCTATTCTTTAATGCCCAAGTAATTTACACATATTGAAAATATTTTAAAAGAAAAAAAAATATTTCTTTTATAAAAATTTGATAAAGAAGTTTTTTTTGTGCTTTTTTAAACTTTTTTAATTTTTAGTGAGAGTTTTTTTTAATATATAAATTACAAATAAGTTATTCTTTCTATTTCTTTATATGTATATGTTAAGATTTCATAAATATAATATCGTTGATGAAAAAATATTATAATTATTTTATTCTTAGCCTATACAAAAAGATTTTTTTTTAGTAATACAACAAATAGATATTTGTTTTTATAAGGGCTTAAATTTATGATTTTTTTAAAAAAAATTTTATTAATTTTCACTTTTTCTTTTTTTACAATTTATGCAAATGAAAGTTTAGATAAAAGACAAATTCTATACTTAATGCATTCAAATGAAATTGAAAGAGCCTTTTCCTTATTTCAAAAAATGACAAGGGATGAAAATTATTTAGACTTTGAAACTCTTCAAAAAATGGCTATTATACTTTTAAAAAATGGTTCAAAAGACTCTGATGATGAAGTCCAGCAGCTATCAATGTTTGGAGCAGGTCTTGCTGCATCAAATGCTTCCTTTGAGATTTTAGAATCAGGATTAAATTCACAAAATTACCAAACGCAAATGATCGCCTTAAATTTTTTAAGCTCTTTAAATGACGATAAAATAGATGTTTTATTAAACAAGGCTATGAGCTCTGATTTTGTACCTATTAGACTTGAAGCTGCATATCATATGGCTAAAAGAAAGCATCCAAACGCTCTTGGCCAAATTGAATCTTTAATGTACAAATTACCACCGTTTGTTAAGCCTTATTTCCCAACACTTCTTGCAACTCTTGGAACAAATGAAGCTATAAAAACATTAAAAGTTTTTTTAAATGATTCAAATCCAGATGTTAGAATAGAAACCATTTTAAATTTAGCATATCACAATAGAGATGATATGTTAGAGTTTATAAAAAAAAGAACTATAACATCTAGTATTGCAGAAAAAGAAGCTATTTGTTTTGCACTTTCGCTATTAAAAGATACCTCTTCTATAGAAATCTTAAAAAAAATAAGTAAAATTGATGTTGAAAATGTAAAAATTTCAGCCCTTAGATCTCTTTATTTATTAGGTGATAGATCTGCTAAAATTAAATTAGAAGAAGAAGCTAAAAAAAAATCTATTTTTGCAATTGCAACGCTTTGTGAAATAGAAGGATCTGAAGATACTTTATTTGAATTAACTCAATCCAATCATCCTTTTGTTAAATTAAATGCTGCTATTTCTCTATATAAAAGAAAAGACAGAAGATCTTTAAAACTTTTAAAAACAATATTTATAGATAGTGAAAAGGATTTAGCATTTGGGCCTTATCTCTCTCAAGGCAGAACAATGATGTATATAAAAACATACCCAAAAGCTTTAGGTAAAATTAAAGAGAGCAATGTTGATTTATCAGTTTCTTTAAATATAAGAAACTTACTTTTAAAAGAGTCTCTTGAATTTAATGAAGATGATTTTTTAAAAATAGCTACAACCATTATAGACAACAATCAATTAGATTTAGTACCACAACTTATTAGCCTTTTAGAAAACAAAAAATCTGAAAAAATAATTTCTTATTTAAAATATCTATCTAAAAATAGTTTAACTCCTTTGATTAAAGATTATGCAAATCTAGCACTTTATAGATTAAATGAAGATGGTGATTACGAAGATTATATTAAAAACTGGGTATATAAAGAAAATAATTCTCAATTAATAGAGTTAAATCCAGAAGCTAAGAAAAAAAATGAAAATGCTTCAATTTATGATCTAACAAAAGAAGAAACATCTAAATTACTAGTTGATATGTATACAGCCCTTAGCTCTAAGCAAAATAAAAAAAGTATAATTATTTTAATAGATGCTATTAAAAAAACAAATTATAAAAATAGATATGCCCTATCAGGTCTTTTAATTAAAGCTACAGAATAAGCTGCAAAATATATTCACATTTCTTATAATCTAACTAACAAAAAGATATTGTTTTAATGTTAGTAAGATTTAGTGCTATATTTTTATTTTTTTTTACAGTTTGCTTTTCAGATAAAGCAGAAGAAAATGAAAACGAATTAATATCTAGTTTTAAACAATCTCTTTTAAATAGAGCCTCTAAATTTCTTGACAAATCAAAAACATCCAAACCTTTAAAGCCTCATGAGATCATAGTTGATTTAAGAAATCCTTCTTACAAAAATGGTATTTTAACAACACATGAAGGTGGCGTGATTACAGGAGATGATATAAGAATACAAGCTAAATGCATTCAATATATTAAAAAAGACAATTCTATCCCCCCTGTTCATAAAATTGAAGCTGAAGGTGATTTAATAATTCAATATAAAGGAAGAGTATATGTTGGTAGTGAATTAGAATATGATTTTTTATCAAGAACAGGAACTGTATATGATGGAAGAACATTTGCTTCTATGTGGTATTTAGGAGGAGATAAAATCGAACTAAATCCTGATGGAAGTTATAGAGTTGACAATGTATTTATAACTACTTGTGAAAATGTTGATAGCACATGGGCTATTCATGCAGGAAAAGTAAATGTTTTAAAAAAAGATCTTTTAGAAGCTAAAAAAGTAAGATTTAGATTTTTTAAATTTCCAACACTTTGGCTTCCTTCTTTTAAAGTAAATCTTAAAAGATTTTTTCAAACACCATTAATTAGATATAATATTAATTGGGATAAAGCATCCGGCCCCAGAGCAGGACTTAGATATAGGATATATTCATGGAGAGACTTTGCTCTTTGGGCTAGAGTTGAATATAGACTTAAAATGGGTTGGGGCGGCGCCATTGAAGGAGAATATTACCCAGAAAATGGAAGAGAATTTTTTGAAACTAAAAACTATTTAGCATCAGATATAATTCCTCAAGAACTAATTAAAAAAAGAAGATATAGAACACAAGGTGTATATAGAGCTACAAGTTTTGATAAAAAAACAAAAACAGACATTACTTGGGATAAATATAGTGATATAAATATGCCAGGTGATTTTAAAAGCGATGATTTTGAATTAAATACTGCAAAAAGAACTGAACTTACAATAAGACATATAGAAGATTCTTTTTTATCTATTTTATATGCAAGACCAAGACTTAATACTTTTAATTCTGTAAAGCAAGAATTTCCAACTGGTTATTTTAATGTTAGACCTTTTAAATTAGAGAACTTAGGCTTTATTATTTATAATAATTTTAAAGGATCTTATTTAAACTATTCTTATTCTAATGATCTATCTCCTAGTTTAAAAGATTTTCATTCTGGAAGAATTGAAGAAAGATTTGAACTTTCAAGACCTTTTAAGACAAAATATATTTCTTTAATCCCATATGTTGGATTCGAAGGTATATATTTTAATAATAGTCCAAATCATTCTTCTAAAACACTTCTTATGTGTTTATATGGAGGAGAAATCAAAACAGATTTTTATAGAAAATACATAGATTATAAACATATAATCCAACCCTACATTAAATACACTGGAATTACAGATCCTAAAAAAAAGATAGATTCCTTTTATATTTTTTCAATTCAAGATGGTTATAATGAACTGAACTATTTTAAATTAGGCTTTAAAAATCAATTTTATAAAATTGATTCATTAAATCCTTTGCCAAAATTTGAGACTAATCTTTATGCTAATACTTTTTTAGACCATGATTTCACACTAAGAACACTTCCTAAATTATATTTAGATTTTGATTTGAATCTCTCTACTGTATTATTTAAAACATCACTTGCTTGGAATTTTTATAAACAAATTTTAGATTATTCTAATTTCAACCTTCATTTTACTGTTAATGAAAATTTAGCTTTTAGAATTGAGTTCAGACATAGGTCTGCTTATGATTTTAGAAAAGCAGACCATACTAATTTTATTTTAGATGTTTCAAGGCCAATATCTGTTTTAAAAACATCTTCTATTTCAGATAGAAGAAATACTATTTTAACACATGCTTATTTTAGATTAAGTCCATATTGGACATGTGAATTACAATCCCATCATGGTTGGGCTAGAAAAAATGAACCTTCCTATAATGAATATAGAGTAGATCTATATACTAAACTTTCAGCATCTTGGAAAGGTAGACTTACCTATCAACATACTCAAAGTGACGATAAATTTTCTGGATCTGTCGACCTGATAAAATAATTTATAAAAAATTGTTTTAAATTAAAAAAAATATTTTAATTGTTTAGCTAAATTAACAAAGCAACAAATAATATTATTTTTAAAATCAGCTATCAAAATTAAATTGAATTTTATTTTTTCTTCTTCTATAATATTTAAAAAAAGGAAATTAAATGACTTTAAGAACACTTTCAGATCCAGTTTTGTTAAAAGAAAAAAGCCGTATAAATATATCGCTTTCTCTATTAGCTGAAACAAGAAGAGCAGTTTTAGCTAAAAGACTCGCAGAAGAACATTTCAGACAAACTCAAAGTAGACCGACATCCCCCGATTCCGATCAAACATCACAAAGCGATCTTTCAGAGGCTATCCAAGTAACCTCTGTTACTTATGTTCCTAATACCTCACCAAAAACACCTACTCTTGCTAGAGAATCTATTTCACCTACTCATTCTGATAAATCAACTATCACACAACCATCCGATAATACTACAAAAAAAACAATGGCCCTTTCATTACAATTTATTGGCACTAGAGTCGAATCAACAAAAGCTCCGACGCATAGGCCAAAACAAGGATTTTTTAGTGAAGGATTATCCATTCAAGGACATAGGGTATAAAAAAAAATTAGTTATATTTTTTGATTATTTCTTTTAAAAGATGATCAATTTCTTTTTTTTGATCTTCTTTTAATCTATCTATAAATAAAGTTCCATTTAAGTGATCATTTTCATGCATGATCTCTCTTGCTTTAAAACCTTCAATATCTTTAGATATTCTCTTTCCGTTAATATCTAAATATTCTACATGTATCTTACATGGTCTTTCAACTTCCATATGTATACCTGGAACAGATAAACACCCTTCAGGCATGATCTCAGTTTTTTGAGATGGGTTTGTTATTTTTGGATTTATAAAAACTTCAGGCTCCGCTAGATATGAGTCTCCATTTTCATTTTCTAAAACTTCTCTAATAACAAAAATTCTTTTTAAAACACCTATTTGAATGGCAGCAAGTCCAACGCCGTTATTTACATCCATTGTTTCGATTATATCATTTGCTAATTGTTTGATTTCATCTGTGATGTTATCAACTTCTATGCATTGTTTACGAAGAAGTGAATCACCAAGATAAACTAACTTTAGTTTCACTCTTGAACCTCTTCAATAACAGTGTCTGCTTTGGTAGCTTTTCTCGCTAAAGCTGAAGTCCAAAACGATAAAAAGATACAACTTACCATAAAAATAACAACTAAATATGCAGTAAATTTTTTTAAAACATCTGCTGTTGCGGTTCCAAATAATGAAGTAGAAGCATCAGATCCAAAAGAAGAGCCAAGTCCCATACTTTTTGATTCTTGCATTAAGATTACAAACATAGTAAGCGCACATAAAAATAAAAAAGAAAAAATAAGTAAATAAAATATAAATGACATTGTTAACCTCAGCTTTTATTAATAATTTCTAAAAAAGTGTCTATTTTAAGTGATGCTCCTCCGATTAAAGCACCATCTATATTGTGTTGCCCTAAAAGTATTTCTATATTATCTGGTTTAACAGAACCACCGTATAAAATATATGTGCTATTAGCTATATCTTTATCATATAGCTTTGTAATAACTTTTCTAATATATAAATGAGCATTCTCTGCGATATCTGGTGTTGCTGTTTTTCCTGTTCCTATAGCCCATACTGGTTCATATGCAATAATTACATTTTTCATTTGAGTTTTTGAAACATTTAAAAGATTTTTAGTTAGCTGATCTTCTAAAACTTCATTTGTTGAATTACTATCTCTTTCTTTTTCTGTTTCACCTATACATAAAATGGGCTGAATATTATTTTCTAATGAGCTCAAAACTTTTTTATTTATTAAACTATTATCTTCTTTAAATACATTTCTTCTCTCTGAATGTCCTAATATAACAAAATCCATATCTATTTCTTTTAACATTCCAGGTGAGATCTCTCCAGTAAAAGCACCTTCTGATTCATAGTGCATATTTTGAGATCCAATTTTTATTTTTGTATCTTTTGCAATTTCTTTTGCAAAAAATAAAGAAATAAAAGATGGAGCTATGTAAACATTTGCTCTTTGATTATTTAATGAAGATGATAATTTTTCTAAAAAATCTTTTGTTTCTTTGATAGTTTTATACATTTTCCAATTGCCTGCGATAATTGGATTTTTTTCCATAAAGCATACCTTTTTTATTAAAAAATATATTATAGTAATAAACCTAATCTAATATCAAGACAAATTAATATAGAAATATATATGCTTTTTAAGTTAAAATTTGAATTTTATTTAATATTAAAGTTATGCAAGATATACAAAACAAAAACATATTAACAGTTTCACAAATTACTTTTGCTATAAAAAATTTACTTGAAAGAAGTTATAGATCTATTCTAATCAAAGGAGAAATTAGCAATTTCAAAAAACAATCTTCAGGCCATTTATATTTCAGTTTAAAAGATAACAATGCTCAGATTTCTTGTGCTATGTTTAAAAATAATTCTTTTTCTCTAAAACAACTTCCAAAAGATGGTGATGAAGTAATTGTACAATGTGAGATGAGCGTTTATCCTCCAAGAGGCAATTATCAATTAATTGTTAGAAGTTTATCATACGTTGGAATTGGAGAACTTTTACAAAAACTTCATTTTTTAAAAGAGAAATTAAAAAATAAAGGATATTTTGATCCAATCAATAAAAAAAAGATACCCATGCTTCCTAAAACAATTGGAGTAATCACATCCCCTACAGGTAGCGTTATTAGAGACATTTTAAATGTTTTAAAAAGAAGAGCTCAAAATTTTCATTTAATATTAAATCCGGTAAAAGTACAAGGCGACGGAGCTAAAGAAGAAATCACAAAAGCAATTTATGATCTTAACAAATATAACTTAGTAGATGTGATAATAATAGCAAGAGGAGGAGGATCTTTAGAAGATTTATGGGCATTTAATGAAGAGATTGTAGCTGATGCTATATATGAATCAAAAATCCCAGTAATCTCAGCTATAGGCCATGAAACAGATATGTCTATTAGTGATTTTGTAGCGGACATAAGAGCTCCAACTCCATCTGCTGCTGCTGAAATAGTTGTAAAAGAAAAAAGCACTCTACTAGATACCCTTTTAAATTTTAAACATCAAATTTATAAATCTTTAATAAATCAAAAAAATACTTATAAATTAAATTTAGATAATATTAAAAAACATCTTGTATTTTCTTCATCCAATGTAATTTTAAGAGAGAAATATCAAATGTTAGATGAGATAAAATCAAATGTTTTTTCTAAAATGGATACTATTTTACAAAGAAAAAAAGAAGCTTTAGAAATTAGAAAAAAACAGTTAAATTCAATAAAACCAAATAATCAAATAATTAATTTACAAGAAAATTTAAGTATTATTAAAAAAAGATTATATTTAGCAATCAATAATACTTTAGACATACATAAAGAAAGATTTATTAAATTAAAAAACCATTTAAATGATCTAAATCCAAAAAAATTACTTAAAAAAGGATATAGTATTTTGTATAATAAAGACTCATCTATTATCCTTAGCAAACAAGATGTAAATATAAATGAAAATATCACTGCAATTGTAAGTGATGGTAAAATAATCACAAAAGTAGAAAAAAAATTATGAAAGAGATGGAATTTGAAAAAGCCTTTGAAAGGTTGGAAGAGATCCTTCAAAATATGAATGAAAATAAAATTAGCTTAGATAACTCTTTAAAACTTTTTGAAGAAGCAGATCTTTTAATTAAAACATGTAATAAAAAACTTTTAGATGCTGAGAGCAAAATAGAAACTTTAATTAAAAATAGAGATCAAGATTTAAAAATTGATGAAAATGGACCTGTAAAAGAAAATTTTAATATGGATACAAATCAAGTTTTATAAATGGAAATTTTAAAAAATATAAAAGGCCCAAAAGATATAAAAAATTTAAGCATAGATGACTTAAATATTTTATCAAATGAGATTAGACAAAGAATAATAAATGTCTTATCTAAAAATGGTGGTCATTTAGCATCTAATTTAGGAGCTGTAGAATTAACTATTGCTATGCACTATGTTTTTAATTCTCCAATTGATAAATTTATATTTGATGTATCTCATCAAACTTATACTCATAAGCTTTTAACTAACCGAAACAAAGACTTTGATACCATAAGAGAATTTAATGGTCTTTGTGGTTTTTCTAATCCAAAAGAGTCTATTCATGATCATTTTTATCAAGGGCATGCCGGAACTAGTGTATCCCTTTCTCTTGGGCTTGCAAAAAAAAGAGATCTATTAAAAGAAGATGAGCATATTTTATCATTTATTGGCGATGCATCTTTAACTTGTGGTCTTACTCTAGAAGCTCTAAATAATATTGATAAATCTTTAAAAAAATTTATTATTATTTTAAATGATAATGATATGGCTATTTCTAAAAATGTTGGAAATATAAAAAACATACTTAGAAAAATATTATCAAATCCAAAAGCAAATAAATTTTATTTAGAAATCCAAAACCTTTTACTTAAAATCCCAACTCTTGGAAAAAAACTAGTAAAACAAAATGAAATCATAATAGATGGAATAAAAAAAATTGTAACACCTGCTGCTTTCTTTGATTATTTCAATTTATCTTATACTGGACCAATAGATGGTCATGACATTAAAAAATTAATAGATACTTTTAACAATATTAAAAACAGAGACAAGCCTATTGTTTTACATGTACTTACCACTAAGGGAAAAGGCATGGAAAAAGCTATTTTAAATCCTATTTCTTATCACGGCGTAAAACCTTTTAATATTGAAACTGGAAATTTTTTACCTTCTGGTTCTAAAACAACTTTTCCAAAAACCTTTGGAAAGGAGATGGTAAAACTAGCAAATAAAAATTCAAATATTGCAGTTGTAAATCCTGCAATGTTAAAAGGCTCTTCCTTAGATGAATTTCAAAAGAGTTATCCAGATAGATGTTTTGATGTAGGGATAGCTGAAGGACACTGCCTAACTTTTGCTGCAGGATTAGCTCAATCAAAAAAATTAAATATTGTAGTATCAATATATTCAACTTTTATACAAAGAGCTTTTGATAATTTATACCATGATATTTGCCTTCAAAACCTTCCAATTGTTATAGCAATTGATAGAGCTGGAATATCAGGACCAGACGGCGCTACTCACCATGGGATTTATGATATTGCTTTTTTAAATGCTATGCCCAATTTAATAATATCACAACCAAGAGATGCAAACATTTTAAAAGACTTGCTTCACTCTGCTTTTGATTTTAAAAAACCAATAGCTATTAGATATCCAAATTTAGAAACTATAGAAAATAAAGAAGCTAAAAAACTTACGTTAAATTCTTTTGATATTCTATCAAAAGGAGAAGATCTTTTAATTATTTCAATTGGTCATATGTTTGAAATAGCAAAAAAAACAAAAGACCTTTTACTTAAAAAAAACATAAACCCAACTATTTTAGATCCAATCTTTTTAAAACCCTTAAACAAAAAATTATTTTTAGATTTATTATCATCTCATAAATATGTAGTTACTATTGAAGAAAATAGTATTAAATCATCATTTGCTTCTATCTTAAACACTTTCATAGTAGAAAATGCATTAGATGTAAAAGTTTTAAATTTTGCTCTTCCTGATCAGTTCATTGAACATGGAAAAAACATAGATCTCTTAAACTATTATGGATTAAATGAAAAAAATATCTCTTCTAAAATATTAAATAATTTCTATACTGATATTTTAAAGAAGGATAAAAAATATGATTATAGCCCTATTTGCAAATGAGACAAAGCCAAATTCTTTTAAACTAGCAAAAGATATATCTTCTTTTTTAAAAAAACATAAAATTCAAGTTGTTACAAAAGATAACATAGCTAAAAAAATTGATGCTCTTCCCCTTTCAAAAATTAAAAAGAAAAAAATAGATTTTTTAATAACCATGGGTGGTGATGGAACTATTTTAGAACATACTCATAAATATTTAAATTTAGAAGCAGCAGTTATTGGCATTAACTTGGGTTATTTGGGCTTTATGGCTGACATTCCTGAAAATGACATATACCCCTCTCTTAAAGAGCTTATAGACGGTCAATACAAAATAGATGAAAGGATTATATTAGAAGGAAAAATATCTAATAAAAAAAGTTTTTTTTCAATAAATGAAGTTGTTTTTCACAGAGCTACAAATCCCTCTTTAATAGATCTAAAAGTAAATATAAATAAAAACTATTTAAATACCTTTGCAGCGGATGGGTTAATAGTATCTACCCCAAATGGTTCCACGGCTTATTCCTTAGCTGCTGGAGGTCCTATTTTATCTCCTGATCTAAATGGGTTGGTGCTAACACCAATATCGCCTCATACAATATCTAATAGACCTTTTGTTTTTTCATCAAATGATATTATTGAAATAAAATATATATCTAATAAAAAAAATAATATAGAAGTATATTCTGATGGTATTTTGTATCATAAAATGAAATCAAATGAATCTTTAACTCTTAAAAAAAGCAAAAAAACATTTAAATTAGTAAAACTCAAAAGACATAATTATTATTTAACACTAAGAACTAAATTAAACTGGTCTGGAAAACTAATGCTAACAAATTAACTTTTCAATCAAGCTAATTTTTATTTAAATTTAATTAGCTATTAAATATATAAACTCATCTGATATCATATTCTTAAAATTTTACAAAAGCAGTTTCCCTTGAAATTTAAAGATATAAATTTACACCCTTTGATATTAAAGGCAATTAAAGATAGTAAATATGAAGATGCAACGCCTATTCAAGCTAAATCAATTCCAGAAATATTAAAAGGATCTGATATACTTGCATCCGCACATACAGGAACTGGAAAGACAGCAGCTTTTTTACTTCCAGCATTGCATAAATTAGCAAATCAAAACACAAAATCAAAAAATGCTAAAGTTTTAATTTTAGTACCAACTAGAGAACTTGCTCTTCAGGTATATAAACAAGCATTAAAATATTCAAGATATTTAAGAAATATTAAAACTGTATGCATATATGGAGGAATTCCATATTACAAACAAAGAAAAGAGCTTAATAAAAAACATGACATTTTAATAGCTACACCTGGAAGATTAATAGATTATTTAGATAATGATAAAATATCTTTAAATGAAATTGAGTTATTAATTTTAGATGAAGCAGATAGAATGCTTGATATGGGTTTTATTCAACCTGTTAAAAAAATAGCTAGAAGTTCCTCATCAAAAAGACAAACACTTTTATTTTCAGCAACTTTAAAAAACAGTATATTAAACTTAACTAAAGACCTTTTAAAAAATCCAATTACTATCAAAACAAATGATAAAGATATTAATTTAAAAAATATCAAACATTACTTATATAAAGCTGATGATTTAAATCATAAATTAAAACTTTTAAATCACTTTTTAGATGATGAAAAATTAACTAAAGCAATTATTTTTACATCTACTAAATCTTTTTCTGAAACCCTTTGCAAAAAACTTAAAGAAACTGGTCATAAAATCGAATTTTTACATGGAGATATCCCTCAAAGAAAAAGAGAGAGAATCATAGCTTATTTTTCTCAAAATAAAACAAAGCATTTAATTGCAACCGATGTTGCAGCTAGAGGAATTGACGTTAAAAACATATCACATGTTATAAACTTTGATATACCAATGTGCGCTGAAGATTATATTCATAGAATAGGCAGAACTGGAAGAGCTAATGAAAATGGGACTGCATATTCATTTTCATTGAATAAAGACACCAAAAAAATAAATGAAATTGAAAATCTTCTTTCTAAAAAAATAGATTCAGCAACTGTTGAAGGTTTAGAGCCTAAAGAAAGGCCTAAACAAAGAAAAGAGTTTGGAAAAAAGGACTTTAAAAAAGGTTTTAAAAAGAAATTTTTTAAAAAATCCTTTAAAAAATCTAATGGTTCAAAAAACAAAAATTTCAATAATAAATCACAAAAAACTTTTAGATAGAAAAAATCTATTAATCACTTAAAAAAAGAAACAATTTTTATATATGAATAAAAATTGTTTCTTTTAGTAATTTTGAATAATTTAATTACAATTAACCCACTGAATTTAGAGGTATCTCAAAGAATCTTCCAGATAAAACTATTTGTTTTGCAGTTGATTCAAATTCAGCCACTCTATAGCAGAAAGGGTTTATTAGAAAATTAAATACAGACCAAACTATTGCAAAAGATGAGCTTTTAAGCCATTCAGCTGAATTATTAAAAATTTTACTTGTAAATGGAAGTGATAAAGTTGATAGGGCTGTAAATACAGTTGCAACAGCAGTTTCTACTAATGCTACTGTTGTAATAACTGGATAAACTGCCTGAGCTGCTACCTTTGGTAGTATACTTGGTTTATTTCTTAAGTAATTTACCGGCTGCATTAAAGCTGCAGATAAGCTTTTTGAAATATAAGCCGCATATGATGGATTAGATGAAAGAGTTGCCATATTATTTCTCCTAGGTTAAATTTTATGCCTATAGTTTAACACATTTGTTTTTTTTTACAATTAATAATATTCTTAAAATAAATTAATTATAATTATAAAAAAAACTTTAAATAAAGTTTATTGATAGAAAAAAGCTCTCTAAAGCAACTTTTAATTTTATATTTCTTGAAA
>JAAKFI010000050.1 GCA_011065125.1 Candidatus Anoxychlamydiales bacterium
GTTGCTGCTGCAACAAAAGATGCTGAAGAAAAAGCTGCTGCTACTTTAGGTGAAAGATTAGATGAAGTCAGAGCTAATGCAAATACTGAAAAAGATACTGCTATTGCTGCAGCTGAAGAAAAAGTTAGAGCAGCTAACACATCTGCTGCTGAAGCAAGAAGAGCTGCTAATGAAGAAAAACGAAAAGCTTTACAACAACAAAAAGATAATTATGAACTAGCTCTAGGAGAAGCTAGAACTGACAAAGATCAAGCATTATTACAACAACATCAAACTCAAAGAGCAAAAGATGCTTTAGATGGGGAATATGATACATACAAAAGAGATAAAGAAAATGAAATTGCCTCTCTACAAAAAACAATTGCATCTCTTAAAGAAAAAATAAAAAGATTAGAAACTCCTAAACCAACTGTTCCAATAGCTGATCAAGCATCTCAAACTGATGATTCTATCGATATAAAAACTGAATTAGAAGTTGCTCAAAGAAAACTAACAGAATCCCGTGCAGAACTTGAACAAGCTAATGAAGAAACAGCCCTTGCTAAAAGAGAAGCTATAGCTGCACGAACACCTAATACTTCTTCAATACCAACCGATTCATCAGTTGATTCAGGAGCTGCAGCTGCAGCTGATGCTCCATCTGTTCCAGTTAGCGATGAAGATCCAGATGAAGCTGTTTTAAGAAATATTGGAGCTGCAGCTGCTACTATTCAAAATCTAAAATTAAAGTGTGCTTCTAGTGAGTTTGATAACATGAAAAATATTTTGAGGGTTAATCATGAATTATTACATCTAAGAAGAGAAATGACTATAGATTCGCCTTCGCCTCAAACTAGGAATAAATGGGATTTAAATACTACAAAATCAAAATTATCTAAAATTGCAAAAAGAGGATTAGAACAATCAAATATCAATGGAGTGATGACTGATTATAAAACTTTCATTGATTCGTACAACACTATAATGGAAATCATAAAAGCCATATCGACCCATAAAGCGGTTCAAAGACATAAAGAAGATCCAAAAGCTCCTTTAGAAGTAGGTAAAGATTTTTTAGAAAAAATGATTAATAGACAAAAATTAATAAAAATAATTTTACTGCCATTAGTTATTGAAAAATTAAAAGAATCAATACTAAAACCAGATGGATTTGGAAAATCCAAAAGATACAAAATCAATTTCCCTAAGGAATTAAATACTCCAGAAAAAATAGCTCAATTTGAAAAGGATCTCAACAAAGCACTTAGATTATTAAATGGTCTTGGAAGAAGAAAAGGACTATTCGAAGTTCTAGAAAGTTTATTTTTAGCTATTGATGTTGCTGCTAAACCTTATCAAGGTTCAGAGTTACTGCATTTTTCTCTTAAACAACCTAGTGATGGAGCTGGTGCTGCTGCTGCTGCTGGTCAATAAAAAACCACTTGCTTTTTCAAGAAAGTGGTCTTATGTAATAAATTAAAAAATTATATTTTTTAAGCTTTAGCTTCTGTTTGAGAATTTGGTTGAACATCAGAAATAGCAGCTTTTAAAACTTCAACTTTAGCTCCATCTACCATTGATAAAATAATAGTATTATCTTTTATTTGGTCAATTGTACCAAGAAGTCCCATAACAGTTACTCTATCACCTTTTTTCATTGATGCTCTCATATTTTGAGCTTTTTTTCTTCTTTTTTGCTCTGGTCTTAAAAGTATGAAATAAAAAAATACTAAAGCAACTACTATCATAACTAAAGTTTGCATATAGTTACTTTTAGGAGCAGGAGATGATTCTTGAGCTAAAATTGTACTAAATGAAAGTATTGGAAGTAAAAATAAAAACTTTTTCATAAAAATTCCTTTAAAGTAAGTTTAATTAATATTAAAAATGATGCCTGAAAATTATCTCGAAATCAAGTTCTTTTAAGTATTATAATATTTTCTATGTGAGTTGTATGTGGAAATTGATCAATAGGTGCAATAATTATAGGTATATATCCATAATTTTTTAAAATATCTATATTTTGTTTTTGAGTTTTTATATTACAGGATATATAAAGAATTTTTTTTGGATTTAATACTTTAATATTTTCAATAGCTAAATCATCAAGACCTGCTCTTGGAGGGTCAACACATACTACATCTGGAGAAATATATTCTTTTTTAGAAATTAAGTCATTTAGTACTTTTCCAACATCGCCATTTAGAATAGTGAAGTTATCAATATTATTATTTTTTATATTCTGATTTGCATTTTTACAAGCATCTATATTTAGTTCAATTCCAATTACTTTTTTAGCAAGTTTAGATAGGATTAAACCAAGAGTTCCTGTTCCTGTATATAAATCATATACAATGTCATCTTTTTGGATATTTAGGTACTTTAAAGCAAGTGAGAATAACTTTTGAGCTTGGGTAGTATTTGGTTGAAAAAAAGCAGATGGGCTTATTTTAAAATTTAATTCTAAGTTTATTTCATTGATATTGATGTTTAATTTTTCATTTATATGATCTTTTCCAAAAAGTAAGATCTCTTCATAAGTTGTAGGAGATCCTTTTTTTGCATGAATAATTTTCAAAAAAATAGATAATTTTGATGTATCATCAACTGATTTTTTAACAGTTTCTATAAATGAATTAATTTGATCCTTTGTTAATTCATTTAAATCTGATAATACCAAGACTACCATTTTTTCATTGCAATTGATCCCCTCTCTAATTATTAAATTCCTTAAAAGTCCTACATTATCCAAAGGTCTATAAGGATTTATTTTTTCTTTTTCAAACCAAGATCTTGTATTATTTAAAACATTTGAAAACCACTCCTTAACTAAATAACACCTCTTGATATTAAAAACATATCTATTAGCGCCTTTAATCATAAGGCCTAGAAAATTATCGTTTGCTCTATTTTGAGAAAAAGAAAATTCCATTTTATTTCTATACTCAAAAGGATTGGACTCCACTATTGAATAAAAATTAGCTCCATTATTGATCTCTTCTTTAAAAGTTCCTAGCACCATTTTTTCTTTAAATGCCAATTGAGATTCATATTTGTAATTTTGAAGAGTGCATCCACCACACATCTCGAAATGAGAGCATTTAGGAGAAGTTCTATATTTTGATGGTTTTATAACTTCTAAAATTTTTCCCTTAATAATATTTCTTCTTTTTTTATTAAGTTCTAATAATACTTCATCTTCAATTACGCCATTTATAGATACAATTTTATTGTTATTTTGATCTTTAGAGATAGATAGTCCTTTATCATTAAAAGATAAAATAGTTGTTTGAAGTTGTTTTTTTGTCATATATGCATTTTTTTAGAAAACATTTTAAAATTAAAAAAATATAAAAAAAAGAGGAAAAAAATATAAAATATTTTTTCCCTCTTTTTACAAAGATAGAAATTAAATTTATTTTTTTATTTTTGTAGCTTTTTTCTTACTTAAATATTTTTTTCTTTTGTCTCTTCGATATTCTTTAATTAACTTTAATTCATTTTTAATAGATTCTTTTCTATATTTTTTAGCTATTTTTTCAAGTTTTATAGTGTTTGTTCTAACTCTTTGTGAAGCTGTTTTATTTCCTTTTTGTGATTTTGATAAATCTTTTTTTATGTGATCTAACAAATCCTGTAAGTTTTCTATAGTTTTTTGCAAAGCCATTATCCCCTCTAATTTAACAAAGAAATTTATCTTCCGTTAATTTATTTTAATATTGGTTTTTAAAATTTTATTTCAAGATTTTTTTTAAAATTAATAAAAAAAAATAATGAAATAATTGACGATAAAATACCTTTTATAAATTATGAAGCTATGAAAAGGACTCTTTTTTTATTTTTATTTTTTTTAAATATTGGTTTTTCAATATATGTTGGAAATCCCTCCGAGCCTATTTTACTAAAAAATTCTATTATAAAAAATTACAACTCTAATTTTTCTTTAGAAATTTCATATTTACAAGACTATATATATAGGTCACAGTTTCAAGATAAGTTTGAATCACTTCAATCCACACCCTCAGATATAAAAATACTCTCTTATTTATCAATACTTACTTTAAATATAATAAATAGAATAGATATAAATATTTTACTTGGAAGTAGTGATCTTAAGGTTGATAGATTAATAAAAACAAAAAATAATTTTTCTTATGGACTTGGTTTAAAAGCAATCCTTTTTAATAAAAAAGATTTTGATATTGGATTTGATTTTAAATATTTTACATCTACATTTAAACCAACTTATTTTGTAGTAGATGATGAAGATGATGGAACTATAATTTATGATATTATTGGTTCATTTAAACAAAGATATGAAGAATATATTGGATCTTTATTAATATCTTATAAGACACCTTTATTAACACCTTATATAGGTGCTAGTTTCATATATGCTGATTTAACACCAAAGCCATCTGTTGGGAAAATATTCATACCTGAAGTTGGAGAGTATCCTTTTGTAACTAGTGATTCTAAGATAAAAGATAATTTTGGGATGGTAATAGGAGTTAGCATAATTAATTTAAACAAACAAATAAATCTATCTATTGAAAATAGATTATTTAATCAAAATGCAATTTCTGCAACCTTACAAATTCGTTATTAAAATGAACTAATAATTCAAAAAAATTTGAACTTTAAAAGTTAATTCCTTTTTAAAATAAACCAAATAGTATTAAAAATTATTTTAATCCTTGTAAATTTTAAAATATTAAAATAACATTTCACGAAATTTAAAAAAAAATTAATGATTGATATTTTAATTTAAAAAAAATGGGGGTAAATATATGGCAGCAGCAACAGGAGATAATCCTTCTATGAGAACTGGATTTTTTAACAGATTTAGTTTTCCACACATCACATCAAATAATGTAACAAGTACACTATCTAAAACTTATCAAGGTTTTAAAAGTTTTATTGGAGTAGTAGCTCCGGATCTTGTTGAAAATGCAATTTATGGATGGGCAATTACATATGCAATGTCTAATTTTGATTCGAGTTATTTGCAACATAAAGAATTTAATTACAAAGAGCAATCAGTGATTGATAAAGCAAATTATGTAGCACTAGGTTGTGTTATCTTAACTACCGTTGCGCATGTAACATATAATACACTTATAAAATTAAATATTTTCAACAAAAATTCAGAAGAAAGTAAATTTTCATATACTAGAGCAATGTCAATTGCTGGATCATTTGGATATTGCTGGGGATCTATTCAAGCCAGACTTACGAATTAATGATAATTTATTAAATTTAGTTAACTAAAAAAAACCTAAAAATTGAGATTTTTAGGTTTTTATATTTTATATTCTTAAAAAATTAAATACTTTAATATTTCCATCAAAAGAAAGAATTTCCGCATTAACAAACATGATAAACTTTGTAAAACTTCTTAATAAAGTCATAACAAAAAAAAGCAAAAAAAAACCTAAGGAACTTACATTCCTTAGGTTTTTTGTTTTGTAATTAACTTGTAAGATATAAAAAAAATAAGCTGGCAGCGT
>JAAKFI010000051.1 GCA_011065125.1 Candidatus Anoxychlamydiales bacterium
ATGCGTGCAATCCTGCGTAAGGGTCGAGTCTCGCTTCGAGTGTGGCAAATCGAAAAGAAGATAAGTCTTTTAACGAGGCTTAATTATCTTCTTTATTAAAAGAGCTTAAAGTCTTTATTGCCTGTAGCTCTTTTATTTTTTAAAAACACTCTATATTGTTCTAAATGGGACACTTTTGGGACAGTATTCCACAAAAGTTAACCAATAAAGAGTTGTTGTTTTCATAGCTTATTTGTTTTTTTTTGTAATAGGTTATTATATTGCTTCATTTTTAATTAATCGAGGTAGTAGATAGATGGATTATTTTTTTGATAATGGAGTTTTAAGATCTTTAACTAAAAAAAGTGAAACTAAAAAAGATTTAGGAAAAAATTGGAATAAATTTTATGACAATGTTGTTATCAAGCATGAACCTGATTTTAAAAAAAAAGGATTAGGTCCTCTTTTTGGTTGGGATATTTTTATTGAATTTGTTGGTTTAGGGGAAGTTATTGAAAAAATTAAAACTGAATTGACAAATTTTGAAGAGAAAAATGATGCAAATGATTTTATTTTAAATCCTGAGCAATTTATTGATAATCTTTTTGATTTAGCAAGAAATGCTTTTTTGAAAAATGAAAGTTTATCCCAAACATCTCTATTAGAAAAAATAAAAAAGCAAAAAACATATTCAGGTGATGATGCAAGTAATGATCTGATTTCTCTTACTTTGAATAAATGTGAAAAATTTATTAAAGAAAAAGATCACGAAGATTTGATAAATTATTTGGCTTGGGAGGTTATTTGTGGTTATTCTTATTTTCATATAGAACAAATATCTAAATTAGATGATCATGAAAAAATAATAAATAATGCTATTGATTATTATGGGTGTCTTGCACAATGTTTTAATGATTTCTTTAAAGATAAAAAATCTGTCAGGTATTATCGATTAGGAGAAGCCCAATATTTTACTATTAAAAAACTAGAAGAGAAGCGAGATAAGACAGATGTTTTTCAAAAATGGTTAGAGAAGAATTATCCTAAGAATAAACAAATAAAATCAAATCTAAATAATTTTCAAGATTTTGCAGATGTTGCTTTAATAGATTATGCTTGTTTGGGATATTTGGAAAATAAAGTAACCTGTTTTACTTTTGATGAGCCAAAGATTATGAAAGCTCGAATAGGTGTTTTTTGCCGAGCTTGGGAGATGTATACTAATGTTGAAGGTTGGGAATTAAAAATAAATCCAGGAGTGATTTATTGTCTTTCCAGAAATGATTTTTCTGTAATAGAAAAAATATCTGTTGAGAAATTAATTCCGGAAAATATTATTTGTAGTTCTCTTTAAAGAGAATTTTAAATTAATTTTAAAAACGTTTATGTTTTTTTAAATTCTTTTATTTTAAAGATCAAAATCTTTTTTCATTAAGCCTTTGGTTATTCATGGCGGGTTGTCTGTCAATAATAATTTTGATTGCTGATGTGATGAAAACCTTAAAATATGAAGATTTATCCATAGGTCTTTCAATAATATATTTTGTAATTATATCATATTTAGGAATTTGGGGAGTTTTGAAATATTTAAAAAAGAAGTTATAATGCAAAAAAAAATATTTTTGAATAAGGGTATTTTGATGAGACACATTATGGTGAAGCTTTTTAATATTTAATTTTTCTATAATCTAGAAAAGTGTTATTAATGAACCAATATTAGGCTATTTATTTTAATAAATTAAAGTAGGATTGAATGATTTATGACTTTGTATTTATTTATATTAATTCCATTATTGTTTACGACTTACTCTATGTATTGGGCGATAGTTAAAGTGGATAAAAAATTCTCAAAAGAATTTAAGGTAATTAAAGGATTGCAATTATTGAATTTAGTTTCTTTAGCTAGTGCATTAATATTCTTATTGATTCAAGCTATTGTGCATTCTTCATGGATCAGAAATTCTGGAGATTTTTTACAGTTCAATGCTATTAAGTTTATAATTATTTCAGTTATTTTGAAGATTTGGAATTATAAAAGTAAAAGAAAAGTTGAGAATTAATAGAAACTTAAAATGTGAAGATTTATCTATTTGAGTGTAAATTAAATTTTATTGTAATTCGGTATATTTGAAACTTTTTCCTTTAGCGAGATTTATGGGATATTTTGCTGCATTTTTTTTAAATTTATCCCAGAAAGCTTTTTCTAAATCAACGTTTAAGATATCAGATAACCGTATTAGGTAGCTGAAAATATCGGCTATTTCATCGATAATAGCCTGTGTTTTTATAGGATCATTCCTGCTTTCAAAAGATTCTTTTTCAGTAAGCCATTGAAAAATTTCCATTAATTCCATTCTCTTTCTATAACAAAAGATTTAAAAAACCCCTGCATTTTTTGAATATTTAAAGTGTTTTTTTGATTTTTCATAAGGAATTAGGAATGTTAATTATGTATATTAAATAATACTATTTTGGGCTGTTTTATTGCAAAATCTAATAAATATGTAAATATCTATTTCTAATATAAAATATTATTTAAAATGTTTTTTTATATTAATTGATGATATGGTGTGGTTTCTAAAAAAACATTTATTACCATATTGATCACAAAGAAAATTTTTAAAATAATATATTTTTTCTGCTTTTTATTAAGTTAATGATTTTTTTTGTTAGTCAAATATAATTTAAGATTTCTACAAAAAATAATTAATTTTCAATAAAGATTTACAAAAAAGCATATTTTTTGAATATTTATTTTCTTATTTTTTATTGGGGAAATAAAATGAAGCATTTATTTCTAATAATTTTTTTATTTTTTTCATGTTCATTAAAAGCATATCAAACTACAAATGTATCAGAAAAAGAAATCTCATCTATTTCTATTCCAGAACAAATATCAGGTTTTAGTGAATCTCAAGATTTTTTAATCGGAAATATCTTAAATCCCCTAAGTGGAAGCCTTTGTTTGTCTAAAACGGATTTAATAGCTAAAGGAGCTCAAAATATCTATTTAACAAGATATTATAATCCTCCATATATGCCTGAAAAGTTTGATGATAATCAGGACTGGAATGAAGTGAAATTATATCAATACATACAAAAAGAATATAAAGGTTGGAGTGTCTTACCTCATTTATCTTTATATATTATCTCCAAAAATAATCAAAATACGATTTTAAGAGTAACATTTCCAAACGGATTAACATTAGATTATAAAGTGTCAAGTGCTGGTAAAACTACTTTAAACTCTGCAATCTATGGAATATCTAATATTCAAAGTGATATACCAAATGGTAAGAATGATCTTAGAAATACTAGAATTTTTATAGAAGACAATGAAAATACAATAATAGTTCAAGCATGTGATGGCGCCAAAAGAATCTATAACAAAAAAAATGAAAACCACTATTTATTATCTAAAGAAATTCTGCCAAACAGTAAAATTCTAAGATATAATTATAACTCAAATAAATTGCTTTCTATTGAAAGCTTAGATCCCATAGAAAAACATGTTTATGCAACTCTAAAATTAGAGGGGTTTCCTAATGAAACAAATCAAAATTTCATCTCTTCAAATACTTTAACTTGCTCATATAAAAATGATCAAAAAGTTTTAAATAAAAAGATTACTGAAAAAAAGAAGATTTTAGGAATAATAACCAAAGAAAAACATTTATTTACCTATACACTTCCAAACATATTAATATCTATTAGCTCTCCCTTTTATCGAAATGAGACGATATCTTATGATGACAAATTTCAATTAGATAAATATTTTGGAAAAAATCAAATATTTTCATGTGAATATAAAGTATTTAGAAGTCAAAATCCTCATTTCAAAATTAATAGATTAAATTTGCCTGTTGGTAATAATGATTCATTTATACCTATGTATGAAATATCTTATGATGTTGCTATTGCTGGGCAAAAGGGTGGAAAAACCATAGTAAAAAAAATAGATGGATCTTCCACTATTTATGAATTTTCAAAAAAACTTTTAATGAATAAAATTTCATATTTCGATGATAAAAATGTTTTAAGAAAAGAAAAAAAATATAGCTGGTATAATAACAACTGGCTAAAATCCATCGAATTAAAAGATTCAGACAACAGAGTTTATCTAAAAAGTTTTAAATATGATGAGTTTGGAAATCCCATAGAAGAGACTTTTACAGCAAAGATAGAAGGTAATAATAAAGAGCAAATTTGCATTATAAAAAGGAAAATTTCATTCGATGGATTTAATAATCTTTTATATGAAGAAAATGATGATGGTCTTATTCAAATTTATTCATACTTGCCAAACACAAATTTAATTTTATCTAAACTAACAAAAAACAAATTTGATGATAAAATTCTAATTAGAGAATTTTATGAATATGATAGTTTTAATAATTTAGTAAAAAAAATAATCGATGATGGAACTAGCCCAGATAAAAATAATCTAACAAATGTTTTAGAGAGAAGAATTACAAAATATCAACTGAGACAAAGCCAGCCCTTTTTACATATGATAGAAGGGGTAGAAGAATACTATCTAGATAATTCTCATGAAAAACTATTAAAAAAAATATATTATTCATACGACAGATGGGGGAATATAAATCAAGAAGATGTCTATGATGCAAAGGATGATTTTGCATATAGTATTTATAAAGAATATAATGAAAGAGGCGATCTTTTATCTGAAACAAATCCAGTAAAGCAAAAAGCAAGTTATGAATATGATCAAAAGGGTAGATTATTTAAATCTCATAATTTTTCCAATAAAATAACTACTGAACATACTTATGACACTAAAGGGAGATTAAAAGAATCTAAAGAAATAACAGAAGATTTAATACATCAAAAATCATTTGAATATGATTCATTAGATAATTTAATTTCTCAAAAAGATTATTTTGGAAATGTAACTTATTATAGCAAATATGATCCTATAGCTAAAAAGCCAAATAAATTAACTTATCCCGAAATAATAACATCTGATAATTCAACAAAAAAAGTTGAAACTAAATGTTTTTATAATGCACTTGGAGCAAAGCTGCGTTATGTGGATGCAAATGAAAATAGCTTTGAATACAAATATAATGCTTATCAAGATCTAATAGTTATTACATATCCAAATAAATCTAAGGAATTTTTCACCTATTATAAAAATGGAAAACTAAAATCTTACATAAACCGAGATGGATTAGAAATAAGATATACATATGATATTTTAGGCAGAACAATTATAAAAGAATACTATTTTGATAGTAAAAAAATAGCTAATGAAAAATTTGAATATAATAACTTCCATTTAGTTAAAGAAACCCACAAGAATGGTCATATTACTGAATATAAATATGATTTTGCTGGTAGAAAAGTATCAGATAATTTTGAAGGAAGAACCACTAAATATAGTTATGATGCCTTAGGCAGGGTTAATAAAATAACTAAATTTAATAATGAAAATACATTAGTTATAAAGTATAAAAGAGATCATATAGATAGAATTAATAAAGA
>JAAKFI010000052.1 GCA_011065125.1 Candidatus Anoxychlamydiales bacterium
ACATTCATTTGGTTTTAATTGTCCATATTTATAACAAGCTCTGCAAAATTCATTTTTCCAATTCTTGTTATTAATATCTGTTCTTCCCCATCCAAAGCCATTATCCCAAAGGCCATTTTTTAAAAACCAATCAAATTGTGGAGTAGAAAGCATTTTATAAAATATTCCTCCAGTGCTGATAGATTTTAATTTTGCATTTTTAATATCTGTCAATAATAAAGATATGTCATAACTTCTTCTATGACCAGCCACGTTAATATCGAAAGGGGAAAGTTCATATTCATTATTTAAAGTACCCATTATTTTCGCTATTACCCTATTTGTTGCTAGAGCATTAGGAACGTGAACAATCATTATGCCATCTTCTTTTAAAAAAGTTGCTGCTTTTTTTAAAATACTTATTGGATCTATTACATGTTCTAAAATACACAATAGTGTAACTACATCAAATTTTTGATCAGTATTAAAATCTTCAATTAAAGAGTTATAAAATTTAGCGGTAGATATTTTTTTTTTAGCCAAATTTAAGTATTTATCAGAACCATCAACTCCAACGATAGAACTAAAATGATTAGACATCATTTCTAGCAATGTCCCATCCCCACAGGCAAGATCCAAAAGGGAACTATTTTTAGAGGTGTTTTCCATAACAGATTGGGCCATATAAAATGCTAAAATATGATTATAGTTATCATATAGGTCTCTATCCCAAGTGCAATTTTGGATATTTTTTAATTCTTCAGAAAAATTTATTTTATTTTCCATAGTTTTTAGTTTTTATATTTTCTTTAATTTTTTTTAGTCCTTCATCTAAAGATATTTTCGGGGAATAATTTAATAAATTTTTCATTTTTTCAAGATTAAATTTTGAGCGGAAGGTGTTTTTAAAAATATCATGATAAATAATTTTACTTGTAGAACTACATAAATTAATTATTTTCTTAGCGATATCAAAAATAGAATAAGAGTTTTCAGAAGATAAGATTAATTTTTGGGGAGGTTTTTGTAATTCAATTAGATTCTTTAATAAAATAATAAAGTCATCAATATGTAAAAGAGGTATTTTAGAAAAACCATTTAAATATTTATGAATTTTAATAGGTTCATTTTTTAAAGCTTTTTCAAAAAAATTAAATATTAAATTAGGTCCTTTAATATGATTATAGAGTCCACTAGAATATATTATTGTGGATTTTAGAGATTGATTTTTTATATATATATCTATTAAATTTTCAGCTAATACTTTTGAAAATCCATAAGTATCTCTAGGATTCAAAGAAGTGTTTTCATCAATTACTAATTTTGAATCAATTAAAGTATTATTAAAGACATTCCATCCACTTAAATAGTATAAATGTGCATTATTATTGATGGATATGTCTAAAATGTTTTTTAATATAACTATTGTTTCTCCCAAAGAAGCATTAGTAGTTTTAATTCTTGGATTTGCTAAATGAATAATCTTATCAATATTATTTTCTTTTACAAGTAAATCTAATTTAACTGTATCATTATATAAATCTATTGAATCTCTGTTAAAAGTTATAATATTTGGATTATTCTTTTTTAAATAATTAACTAAATTAGAACCTATAAATCCTGAAGATCCAGTAACAAGAATATTATTTTGTTTAGTATTAATTTTATTTTCATCTAAAGCCATTCGAACGGTATTTAGAAAACTTATATTAATATTAGATTCTCTCGTTTTTTGAATTACTATTCTGACAGCGTCATTAAAAGAAATTTTTTTATATTTTGATAAAACAGCAGCAGCTATTGAATTGCTTCTTGACATACCATAATGACAAAAAATAACGATTTTTTTATTTTTATCTAATGATAATAAAGAATTCCTAATAATTTCTTGAATTAATCTAAGGCTATTTCCACAATCGTCTAAAAGTTCTCTTACATCAATATATGTGAAATTTTCTAATTTTTTATTTAATGAACTTGTTGTTCCAATAGAAGAAGTTATCCATTTTATCATAATTGATCTTTTGGTATGAATTGTTCAGTTAAACTTCTTAAGCAAAAGCCAGTTTTTATATTAATATTATTTGGTAATTTATTTGTAAATAAATATTGTAAATAAATATCAATTTCATTAAATCCCGCAAGAGTCCTTAAATAAGTTGTTGCAGAAAATCGGGGATTAATTTCGAAAGGATATAATATATTATTTTTTATTCTAGCTTGTATATTTAAAGGGCCAGTACTTTGAATTGATTGAGCAATATGTTCTGCTTGTATATTTAATTCTTTTGAATTTATAAATTCACCTTGAGAATAACCGCTAGAAATTAGATGTTTTTTATTTTTTAAAATGTAGGATAATTTTGAAGGGAATACTTTTTTCATAATAATAGATTGAATTATTTTTCCATGAGCATCAGAGAGTACTCCTATAGTAAATTCTCCTTTCTCAGAATTTAAATATTCTTGAATTAAAATTGATTGATTATTTTTTTTCATTGACTCACATATGTATAAAGCTTCCGATTTATTTTCCGCTAAATATACATTTATGCTTCCACCGGAATTTTTTGAAGGTTTTATTATGGATGGATATGAAATATGATCTAATTGATTTTTATTTAAATATAATTCAGTTTTTGGGATTGGAATATTTAATTCTTTTAGTTTATTGAAAGTTTTAATTTTATCAGTACATAGATCAATTACTTTTAAATTATTAATAGCTAATTTTATGCCTTCATTTTCGAATAATGTTTTTTTATTACTTAATAATTTTAAGGGAATTTCCCCTCCTGGGATTATAATTTTTATGTTTTCATTTTTTGCAAAATTTAATATATCCTCTATGTATTTATCCTCTCTTGGAGAAAAAGTTTTCTTAAAACCATTTTGATATAACCCATATGCATAAGGAGAAATATCTGCGCCGAAAATATTATATTTTGAAGTGTCTGAGAGGCTTTTAAAAATTTCTGTCCCTAAAGAAGCTCCAGCTATGCCCGCTATTAAAATATTTTCCTTAATTATTTGATGCATTTTAAATATCCATCAATATTTGCTGTTATTAAAAGCTTTTCTTCGAAAGTTTTATCTATAATAAATCTATCATTTTTACTTAAAAATTCTTTAAGCGCAGTTTTAGGGTTATTTTTCTTGTCCCATGGACGATTAGGGAACATATCATCAGGAACATCTTCAATTGAAGTATCGAAAACAACTAAATAACTATCCTTAGATACTAAAGAGGAATAAAGTTCTAATTCTTTTAATACATGAGAATGAGTATGATTTGAATCTAAAGCAACCAAAATTTTATTGTTATTAGAAGCAATTTTTTTTACTTGTTCAAAAATATTTAAATCAGTTGATGATCCTTCGAACATTTTGATTCTTTTAAATAAAAAATGCTTTTCTAAAGCTTTTCTGTTATGCTCTCTAATATCTATATCTATTCCAAGGACAGTTCCTTTTCCTAAAATTTCTAGCATTGATGCATAAAAAATCAAAGAACCACCTCTGGCAATTCCTGTTTCAATTATTAAATCAGGTTTGACTTTATATATAATTTCTTGCATTGCAATTATATCTTGAGGAAATTGGATAATTGGAAGTCCAAACCATCTAAAATTATAAGTATATTTAGTTTTTATAGCCCTTATTAGTAGATTTTTTTGTAATTTTTTTAAATCGGAGGCTTGATGCATATTTATCCTTTTAAATTGAAAAGAAAATAATAAATTACAGTAATTTTAAAGTCAATTTTGTAACATAAATGTTTTATTTTTTAAAATTTTTGCAATTAGTTGTATATCCTTTTCATTTAGATCATAAGCGCTTGGTAAATTTAAACTTTTTTTAGATATATCATAGCTTATTTTATTATTTAACATGGTTTTGAACATTGGCAATGATGAAAGGGGATAAAAAAAAGGTCTAGCTTGGATATTTTCTTTTATTAATAAATTTAAAATTTCATCTCTGTCAATTTCTCTATTTTTAAATACTATTGTTGGCATCCAAAAACTATTTTTTGTATATGAATGTTCAATATTCCAATCTAAATCCATATCAGATAATAATTGTTTATACAAAAAAAATATTTGCCTTTTTCTTTCAACTAATTGATTTAATCTGTCAAGTTGAGCACACCCTAATGCAGCTTGAATATTCGATATTTTATATTTGTAACCTATAATTTCGGGATAAAATAGTTTTTTGCATTTTAATGATCTACCATGGTTTTCTAATTGAAGAATTTTGTCTTTTAAATCTTCTCTATTGCTTACTAGAGCTCCGCCTTCGCCAGTTGTCATAGTTTTTGTCCCATGGAAGGAAAATACACCAAAATCACCCATTGAACCTGCCTTTTTCCCTTTATATTCTGATCCAATGGCTTCAGCAGCATCTTCAATAACAGGAATATTATATTTTTTTGAGATCTTTAAAATTTCATCCATTTCGACTAAATTTCCATATAAATGAACAACAATAATTGCTTTGGTTTTAGAAGTAATTGAAGATTCAATTTTAGTTGGATCTATACACCAACTATTAGGTAAAATATCAACAAAAATAGGTTTAGCTTTTAAATATATAATTGGAGCAACAGAGCCAATCCATGTAATATCAGGTAAAATGACTTCATCTCCTTCTTCTACACCTAACGCAGAAAGAACTAGGTGTAAAGCTCCAGTACAACTAGAT
>JAAKFI010000053.1 GCA_011065125.1 Candidatus Anoxychlamydiales bacterium
TTTTAAATTTACTTTTTTTCTTTCAAAAACATAGTAAAGAGTTGGAATAAATACCAAAGTAACTAATGTTGAAACTAAAAGTCCACCAATTACACTAATGCCAAGAGGTTTCCACATTGCAGACCCCTCCCCTGTTGATAATACCAGAGATAACATACCAAAAACCGTTGTTAATGTTGTTATTAGTACAGGTCTTAATCTATACCTTCCAGCATCAATAATAGCTTTTTTTAGTGGAACTTTTTCTCTTCTTAATTGATTGATGTAATCAATTAATACAATAGCATTATTTACAACTATCCCAACTAACATCACTATTCCAATAAATGACATTGAATTTAAAGTTGTATGTGTAAATAGCAAGGATAAAAACACGCCAACTAAAGCAAATGGAATTGAAAACATTATAATAAATGGATGCTTTAAAGATTCAAATTGTGCTGCCATTACCATGTAAACTAAAATAATTCCTAAAACAAACATTAGCATTAATGTTTTAAAAGCTTTAACCTGCTCTTTAGCAAGACCTCCCATTTCAATAGATATATCAGGTGGCAAAACGATATCTTTTAGTTTAGATTTGATATCTGCTACAATTTTATTTTGTGCTCTATCAAAAATATCCATTTTTACTTTTACAACTCTTTGTGAGTTTTCTCTCTCTATTTCAACAGGCCCAAGTCTTTCTTCAATAGTTGCAATATTATTTAAAGTAATATTTTTTGAATAAGGAGTTTTTATAATAGTAGAGCTTATGTCTGATAAATTTTGTCTTTGTGTGTCATCTAATCTTAAGAAAATATCATAGTCTTTACCTGAGTCTTGATATTTTGAAGCATACACTCCATGGTATAATGATCTTAGTGTTGTTGCTATATATGTAACGTCAAGCCCTAATGTTAATGCTTTTTGTCTATCAATGTTTACTACAAATTCTGGCTTTGCTAAGTCTCTATCAATAAATACATCTTTGGTTCCTTTTACAGATTTTGAAATTTCTTTTACTGCCTCTGCTATCTTTTGCGTTTGATTTAAATCATGACCATAAATTTCAATATTAATTGGCTTACTTGATCCAAACATAACTCTGTTCATTGGATCCGCATCATCAATATCTAATTTTTCTATTTCTGAAAAGTGTTTTAAACTAGAAGATATCTTTTTAGCAATTTGTTTAGATGAAAAATTTCTTTTGTTTTGTTTTACTAATTTAAAACCAATCTCTCCAATGTGTGAAGCTTCGTTTCTATTAAATGCAGCACCAAGACCTGAGTCTTGAGCTCCACATCTAAAAAAAGAATGCTTAATATAATTGTTGCCTATTATTTCTTTCGTTTCTTTTGATACTTGTTCACATATTTCAAATGTTTTTTTAACATTTGTTCCAACTGGCATATGAAGCGTTATTGTGATTTGTCCTGAATCTTCTGATGGCATAAATTCAGATCCAATTAATGGAAGAGTAAATAAACTAATAATAAATAACGCAATAGATGATAAAATTACTTTTTTTCTATGATTTAAAGCGTAAACCAATATCATTTTGTATAAAGCTTCTAGTTTTGTGAAAATTTTTATTTCTTTTTGTTTAGGTTTCTTTTTTAAAAGTTTGCTCGCTATCATTGGAGCTAACATCAAAGCACATATTAAAGAAGCTACTAGCGTTACTGATATTACACCCCCTAATTGCTTAAACATTATCCCAATAATACCCTTTAAAAAGATTAATGGTAAAAATATCACTATAGTTGTAAGTGTAGATGCTCCAATTGCAAGTCCTACTTCTTTAGAGGCTATAATAGATGCTTTTTTTATATCATGTTTTTCCAGGTGATTAATAATTGAATCTAACATTACAACTGCATTATCAACCACCATACCAACTGCTATTGCAATAGCAGCTAAGCTCATTATGTTAATAGTCCAATTTTGCATGTACATGAATGCAAATGAAATTATTACAGAAAATGGAATTGTTAAAATAATAATAATAGATATTCTAAAGCTTCTAAAAAAGAAGTATGTAATTAAAGATACGAAAAATATTCCAAGAAAAGCTGTGGTTTTTAAATTGTTTACTGATTGATTAATAAACTCTGATGTATCCATAATTAAATTAGTTTTTAAATCAAGTGGAAGGTTTTTATTAATTTCTTTAATCTTTTCTTGAACTAGTTTTGCAACTTCTACAGTATTCGCTTCTGCTCTTTTTTGAATAAGAAGCATTACGGATTTTCTATCATCAACTAATACATGGTATTTTTCTTCTTTAAAATCATCCTTAGCTTCACTTATGTCAGATAATTTAATTAATTTATCATCAACTTTTTTTATAACAACATTTTGTATATCATTTAAAGTTTTATACTCCCCTAAAATTCTGATTAAATAATCTTTATCATCTACTTTCATGAAACCTGATGGAAGTGATAGACTTTGAAGCTTTAATGCATTTTCAATTTCTTTAATTGATATGTTATAAGCGAATAGTTTTTCTCTTTTTATAGAAACATTAATTTGTCTTTCCATTCCACCTATTACTTGAACTCCACCTACCCCTTTAAGTCTTTGAAGAGGTCTTACTATTTCATCATCAACTATACTATTTAATTTTTCTATGCTCTCTTCAGCTGTAATACCATAAAAAACTATTGGCATCATAGCTGTGTTAAATTTAAAGATAATAGGTTCTTTGGCATCTTGAGGCATGTAAGCTTTTGCGTACTCTAAGCGATCTCTTACATCATTTGAAGCTTCTGATAAATCAAGACCTTGCTCAAAGGTGCAATTAACTATTGAAATACCTTCTCTTGTAGTTGATTTAATATTATCTAAGTTATTTATAATATTTAGATTTTTTTCGATTACTTTTGTAACTTTAGACTCACAGTCTTCTGTAGAACTTCCTGGCCAAAAAGTAATAATACTAATAACAGGAGGTTCAATCTTGGGCATGAAGTCAATTGGTAAATTTAAAAATGAAATAGTTCCAAATAAAAGAATTAAAATAAAAAACATTAAGGTCGATACAGGTCTATTAACTGCAAATTTAGTTAGTTTCATTTTTAACCTCTAACTTCTCAAGGATTGGATTTACCTCTATTTGGTCAGTTAATCTGTTTTGTCCAGCAATAATTAAATTATCTTCTTCTTCAATTCCTGATATAATTTCAACTTCCTGATCATTTCTATCTCCAATTGAGAGTTTTTTTAGATGTGCTTTACCTTCTTTGAAAATATATGCCATATAAGATCCGTTATGATATATCAAAGAAGAAAACGGTACAGTTAGAGTTTTTTTATCTTTTAGGATTTGTATTTCTATATTTGCATACATACCTGGCTTTAAAAGCTCGTTGCTTGTCATTTTAAGCTCTATTGTGCCCATACGGGTCATTTTATCTATTGTTGGAAAAATATTGGAAATTTGAGCTTTAAATAACTTATTTGGATAAGAATCTACTTTTATATTAATCGAAGTATTTTTTTTGTTAATTAATGGAAGGTTTTTTTCTGAAATATTTAAAGTAATTTTTAGATCTTTTAAATTTGATATGTTAGCAATTGGTTTCATTAAATTTATTTGATTGTTTTCTGAAATATACCTTTTTGTGATAACTCCATCTATTGGAGATTTAACAAAAGAATTATCATACATGTTTTTAGCTAAGTCATAAGATGCTTTTGCATCTTTTACTCTCGATAACGCCTGATCATATAAAGCAGTTGTTTTCTTTTCGTTTGTTATAATTGATTCCATTTGTTTTTCTGAAAGAGAGCCATTTTTATACAGATTCTCCATCCTTGATAGATCTTTTTTAATCTCTAGTAAATTTAAATTTGAAATATTTAAATTTGCATTTGCCATTTCTAGGTTTGCTTCAGATCTTTTTAAATTTTGTAATAAATCACTATTTTCAATAGTTGCAAATATTTGATTTTTTTTTACAAATGTATTTTCTGTTGCAATGCTTCCATCTTCTAATTTGTATGATAAAATAATACCATTTACTTTTGGATATATGTCAACACTTTGACAAGCTTCTATTTCACCTACCAGATTTATTTTTTTTATAAAATCACTTTTGAATATTTTTTTTGTTTTTACTTTTACTAAATCTTTTTTTAAATTTTTATTGTTTTTACAAGATGCAAAAGTAATACAAAAAATTGTTATAATAAATAGCTTCGTTATTTTCACTTTTATTCTCCTTTTAAAATACCCATAACAAGCTTTAGTTGGATAATAGCTAAATTATGTTGATATAGCGCTTGATAATATAAACTTTGAGAA
>JAAKFI010000054.1 GCA_011065125.1 Candidatus Anoxychlamydiales bacterium
TAGTTCTTTATTATCTAGTTAATGTAAATCGAAATTGTTTCTTTTAACTAAAAATTTATCCCCTTCTTTTATTAATATATCTCCTTCTTTTATGATAAATCTTTGATTATTAATAATAATATTAATATGTAATCTTGTTCTTCTCTTAATAGAAGTTATTAATTCTTCATTTTTTTTATTTGAGTCAAAGAAATCATTTTTTTTGGGAATGACAAAATTATATTTTTCTATTCCGTTTATTGAAAACCCCTCTAAATAAATAGAATTATTTTCAACTTTTCTAATATTAGCAATTGGATATTTTGTAGTATTTTCATTTTCGTTAGCTATTTTCCAGGATCCGTTTTTAAAAATAAGCAAATCCTTTGAATCTATATATATAGTTGAATTACCTATTACTAAACGCTCTTTTTCTCTATTAACTTTAAAATCAAGAGTTTGCATAAATAAATCTTTATCTAACCAATACGCTTTATTGAATTCTTCGAACTCAACGCTTATTGTTTTTTTTCTATCTTTTATTAGAAAGTCACTATCATTTTTATAAAAGGTGGTATTAATAATTTTTTTTTCACTATTTTCTATTTCAGCAAATAGATCTATTTTTATTCGACTATTCGTATTTTGGTTAAAAACAAACCAATAATTTGTTGGCGTTAAAGATCTTGTAAATATATTATCTTCTTTTTTAATATATATTTTTTCATTTTCAAAAACAGTTATTGGTGTTGAGAAAGAAGAACAATAAAACTCAAAACAAATCTTATCTATTTTAGAATCAGGCCTTTGAGATGATTTAGATACAATAAGCTCTGTAATTAAATCTTCATTAATAGAAAAATCAAAAAATTCTTTTTCTAAAAATATTTTTTTTCCAAAAAAATTAAATTGTTTATTTTCTTGTTTTATTGAAAATTCAATATTTTTATGTTCTGAAAAGTCAAAAAGCATTTTCTTTGAATATATGTAAAATAAAGAAAATGAAATACTTATTACACTAATAATAAGATATTTATATATTTTTTTTATATTTTCTATTAATTCCATTTTTTATTTAAAATAAAAATTTTAAGATTTACTAGCATAGACTATTCGAAAAAAAATATAAAGGAAGAATTATAATTCTATTATTGCAATTAATTATATTAAATATTTTAATTAATATTAGAAGAAAAGATTATATGAAAGTCTGTTTTGGCTCATTTTAAATTATAGATATAATCTTTGCTTAAAATAAGATAAGGTAAAACCATGGCAAAAAAAGATAAAATTGCAGAAAAGTTAAAAGAAGGCGTATCTGTCGAAGAAATTGAAAAATTTGCGAGAAGATATACTCCTGAAGTATTTATTATTATTTCAATGATTATTGCTACAATATCTAGCATCTTCGGTTTTTTTACAGGACCATCATGGAGTTTAATTTTTGCAGGATTATGTCTTATTATTACTGTTGTTGTTCCTGATCCAATAGAAAAAATGTTCAGTAAATTGCAACATATATTAATAGATCAAAAAAAAGCAACTTTGATAATTATTGGTGCTGTTAGAATTGTATTAGGTATTTTTATTCCTTTTATTTTATTTGCTGAAATTGGCTTTTTAGCAGGAATTGCTTTTCACTCTTCTTCTCAGAAAATAATTGAGAAACATAAACAAAGTGAAGAAGAAGTTATAGAAAAAGAGAAAGAAAAAGAGAAAGAAAAAGAAAAAGAGAAAGAAAAAGAAGAAGAACATCTTTAAAATAATTTATTTTAAGGATTTGAATTAAGTTGATTTCTTCTATAAATTATATAATCTCTTAATTGAATGTTATTTTCTCTAAAAGTATTATTTATTGCATTTCTAGCTTTTAGTATTTGAGGATGAATTTCCTTTTCTTCTTTATTATATCCTAGATAATTTTCAAGCTCGTTTAATGCATGAATTTCTTCTTTTAAATTAAGCTCTTTATTCAAAATAGCAATTCTAAGCAAATTTAAAGAATATAAAATCGGCCCTGCGGGAAGCATTTCATCTTTTAAAAAGCTTAAATCATTTTGCATAGATTTCTTTAGTGCAACAGCTTCATTTAAAGCATTTTGGTAATTCTTCTTAGCAATTAATATTGATATATTTGAATACTTTGAATAAAAAGGTAATTCTTTTTTTGTTCTATTAATACATTTTGAAGCATACTTCAAATCTTTTTTTGAAAGATCATTTTTTATCATTAATCCTTGAGTGATATTACCTTCATATATAGGTTTTAAATTAGGATATTTTTTTAAGACATATTTTAGATTTGATAGAGCGATATTATCTTCAAAAGATGATTTTACCCAAGATATGTATGCTTCATTTGCAATGATAGAACCATTTATTGACTTTTCTTTGAATAATGGTGAAACTTTATATAAGATAATAGAAAAAAAAGCGATAGATGCTAATAGAGAAAAAAAATAATTTTTTTTATAAGCTAATTTTTTTAATATTTTAATTGTTTTTGATTCTTCTATTTCTTGATTATTTTTTTTATGCATAAAATTTATCCATGTTTTTTAAAATAACATATATAACTTTAAAAATTTTTACAAAAGAAAGTTAAATATTTTTTAAAAAATTATATATTTCTTCAATTTTATCAAGCATATTTTCTTTTGAATGCTTTAATGCAAGCTCTTTAGCATTAGTTCCTAATACATTTATAAGTTCTCTATTATTATATAATTTTAAAATAGCTTCTTTTATTTTTTCTTTTGAAAAAATTGGCACTTGAAATCCTGTAACATTTTCTAAACAAATTTCCTTTAGTCCACCTGTCGGTGTGGTAATCAATGGTTTTTTGAAATATGCCGCTTGTAGAGATGCCTGTGAAATCCCTTCATTTGCTGTTGATAACAGAGTGAAAACATCTAAAGCTCTAATTGCTGGATAAGGATTTTCTAAATGGCCAATAAAAATAACATTATTTATTTTTTCTTTTTCTTTTCTTTCAATAAATTTATCTTTATATCCATCCCCAATCACTAAAACTTTTATATTTTCATAATTTTTTAATAATTTTGCTGCATTTAATAAATCATCTATTCCTTTCCAATTTCTAATAATACAAAGCGTTCCAATTAAAAAATCATTCTTTTCAAAATTATATTTTTTTTTGAAAGATTTTTCCTCATCTTTCGTACAATTAATATTTTCTAGATCCAAGCCAGTTGGAATAGATTTTATTAAATTAATATTTTTATTTGCTTGTTTAGCAATTATTGAAACTATTTCCTTAGATGTTGTAATCACATAGTCAGCAAGAAAGCCATATAAAATTTTGCTATTTATTCCCTTTTTTATTGAAATAGTAACATGTCTTGTCCTTATAACTTGTATTTTTAAAAATTTAGCAACTATACCACCTAGCCATGAATCTAAAGATGAATGTGTATTGATTATATTTATATTATTTTTTTTTATTATTTTAATTAATCTAAAAAAAGAGATAAACCAAGACTTTTTATTAAAATTTACTTCATAAGTTAAAATATTATTTTTTTTTGCTTCATTTATGATTTTAGCATTAAACGATGCAGCAATTACTACTTTATGGTTTCTTTTGATCATACCTATAGATTCGGATACAATTCTTCTTTCTTGCCCTCCAAAACCTTTTGATGCTTCAAGATGAAGTATGTTCATTAATTTACATTTTTTTGTTTTTTTATACCTTATCATTTTTGTAAATATTTTTCCATTTATGCTTTAAATGTATTTAATAAAAAAATATAAATTATTATTTTATTTTTTTTTAAGATATAAAAAAAATGCAGGGAAAGATAAAATATAATTTAGGAAAATTTATTTTTTAAAACTAAATTAATATGATTAAATATTGTGCATATTTAGAACCTTTC
>JAAKFI010000055.1 GCA_011065125.1 Candidatus Anoxychlamydiales bacterium
AAGTAAATGCTAAAGGAAACATATCCTTTGAACAAAAGAAAAATTATCCTTTTAAATTTACTTTAGACATGCAAAATCTATTTTTAGTAAACTCTGATACAATTCAAACAAATGTTAATGCAAACTTAGATATAAAAGGAGATAGACTATCAGCTAATTCTGAAGGGTTAGTTACTTTAGAAAATGCTACTTTAAAAATCCCAGATCAATTACCAATTAAACCAATAGATTTAAAGGAAGAATATATTGTTCATCCTTTCCAAAAAGATATAATTTCAAAAAAATTATTATCCGCAAGCTATCCTATTCATTTAGATTTTGAAATTGGTCTTGAAAACCCTCTAAAGGTTATAGGATCCGGGCTTAATTCAACATGGGATGGACATCTAAGTTTAAAAGGCACTTATACAGATCCGATACCTAAAGGTAAATTAAATTTAATTAAAGGATCCTATCTTTTTTCAGGTAGAAATTTCATTTTACACAAAGGAAGTGTTAACTTTAGTGGTGATGGAAATAAAATGCCTAATTTAGATATTGAAGCCTCTATGGAACAACAAGGAATTGATGTTATTGCAAATTTAAAAGGCCCTTTAGATACCCCTAAAATCATCTTTACATCTAAACCGCCCCTTTCTGCTAGCTCTATTATGTCACTTCTTTTATTTGGAAAAGAGATAACAGAATTATCTGCAGATCAAACAATTGCTCTATCTAACACTATGAATCAAAAATTAGATCCAACTAGTGAAGGTTCAAGCTCTTCTTCTAGTTCCCTTGGTATTGACAGGTTCAATGTATCCTCAGACGATAGTGGATCTCAAGCTATCCAACTTGGTAAATACATAACTAAAGGAGTTGTTGTCTCTTTTTCACAAGGCGCTGAGCAAGGTAGCAGTAATGTCATAGTTGAAGTGGACTTAAAACATGGATTTGTATTTCAAGCAGAAACGCAGCAGCAAGAAGAACAAGGTAAGTTTTCTTTAAAATATAGACATAATTATTAAATTAAAATTAGTAAAATAAATATTTTATAAAAAAAATTAATTATATTTAACTTCCAGAATTATAACTTCTTAAAGAATTTTTAAAAAAAATGTTTTTTTAAAAAAATAATTTCCTTTTTTTTTATTTAATTTGATCGTATATTTGAATCCCTACTAGATAAAATATGAGGTTAAAAAATGGGAATAAATTTAAATTTAAATCCGGCTTTAAATGCCCTTAAGTTTAATGATCAAGTAAATGATCATTTAGAACAAAAAGCTCAAAAATTATTAGATCAAATGAAAGATATTTCTAATAGATATAAAGATGTATCTAAAATCTTAAGAGAATTAAATGTGCACATTCAAAAAGATTATAAAGGAGAAATAGATAAAGTTGATTTTTCTGAAAACAGTGATATTAAAGATATTTTAGATGGACTATATGAAATGGGAATACTGCCTGAAAAAAAATATGTTTTTGAAGGAAACGATATTGAATTTTTAAAAGCTTCTTTAGATGGCTATGCAAGTGAATTAAAAAATCAAAATCAAGAGCCAATGCTATTATTACAACCTCTTTTAAACTTAATGGAAATGATGAATAAAATCACAAAATCTATTATTGAATCAGATGAAAAAATAAAAGAGACAACTCAACGTAATATATGATAAAAACGCTTAGCCTTTTTCAAAACAAACAACCTCCTTTTTTAAATGAGAAGTTAGATTTGATAAAAGCAAACATAAGCTCTTTTAACTTTTTAAAAGCAAAAGAGCTTATATTAGAAATTATATTTTATATGCCCTTCGAAAAAGATCTATGGAATAAACTGAGCATTTGTTTAACAAATTTAAAAGAATATAAAAAAGCAATTTCTGTATATAACACACTTATTTTTCTAGAACCAAATAATGCAAATATCTACATAGATGCAGCAAAATGTTTTTTGTCTCTAAATGAATATAAAAAAGCTTTAATTTCATTAAATAAAGCAGAAAAAATAACAAAAGATAAGAAAATATTAGATCTTATATTTATTTTAAAAAAACAAAATAATTTAATAAATTATGAATGAAAAAGTTGAAACAATAAATGAAGTTGATGAGACTAGTAAAGCAAAAAAATTAGAAGCTTTATATCTTTCTCCCCCTTTTCAAAATTTACATGATTACAAGATTGATCCATCAATTCAAATAACTAAAAGAAATTTATCTTCAATTTCACAAGTTTCTAAAAGCGATGATTTATCTATTTCTTCAAATCCTGGAAATATAGATAAAAAACATGATCTTAATATAGAAAAATCCACAAAAAGTTTTAGCTCAGAGATAGCAGATGCAATAGCTCGCAATGAAGATATTATTTATGACATTATAGACCTTAGTACTAAAAATATTAATTTTGAAAAAAAAGAAATTAAAGAGCTTACAGATAAAGAAAAAGAACTACTTAAAAAAAGATTACAAGAGCTTTCTAAAAGAGAAACTATTGATGTATATAAAAACATACTACTTACAGTGTCTGCTGCAACTACTATTGTAATTGGCTCTTTAATAATATCTCCAGAAGCGATTGGAGGTTTATTATTATCAACAGCTGCAACTAATGCAGCAACACTTGCAGCTTCTAACACTTCCGCTATTTGGGGGTATCTTTTAGTAGCGAGTGGACTTAGTAATATTTTAACAAATGATCTTGTAGCCAAAACAAATACTTTTGAAAATATTGGATCTTTTTTTACAAATGATCCAAAAAGAGCCTCTGAAATAGGATCTAATATAAAAAATAGTATAAATATTGCATCTACAATAACCTCTCTCGCTTGCTCTATTGCAACATCTAATTTTGTATCCTCTATAATTGAATGGGGAACATCTTTTAAAATTTTAGATGTAGCAACTACCCTATCATCTGGAAGTGCAAATTATTTAAGTCATAGCAATCAAGCTACGATCAATAATTTGAATGCTGATCAAACACTTATAAAAAAAGAGATGAATTTTCATAACTTTTTATTTGATAAAAATTTAGATGATTTAAAAAATATTGCTGAATTAAACGAGACATTTAATAGAATGTCTTTTAATATTTTTCAAACACTTATAAAAATAAATGATCAGAGCGTATCTTAAATAAGGAGATAAAAATGGCTAAGGAATATCTAGGATTAAAAC
>JAAKFI010000056.1 GCA_011065125.1 Candidatus Anoxychlamydiales bacterium
TTCTTTTGTTGGTGAGTTCTGTTATTAACATATTTTTAGGAAGTTTATTTGCTAGATCAATTAAAGGGATTCCAATTAATTCACTGTCTTCAGATACTTTTATTTCTAATATTTTAGCTTGTCCTTCATACAAAGAAGCTCTATATATAATTTTTTCTTCATATAAAATAGCAGTAATTCTATTAAGGATGTTTACTCTCTCAGAGATAGAAAATCTAATATTGTTATATTTAAGCATTGGTGCATACGTAGTATTTGATATTAAGCTAATTACTTTTTTACATCCCATATGTTGAGCAATAGAAGCTAACAAAAAATTTGATTCATCTTCATTAGTACAAGCAACAAAAACGCTTGCATCTTTAATATTTTCTGACTCTAAAAATTTAATATTAGATCCATCTGCATTAATAATTGTACTTTTTGTAAGTAATTCTGCTAGTTCTTGGCATCTTTTTTTACTTTGTTCAATTAATTTGACAGAGATATTTCTTAGTTCTAATACGTGTGCTAGCCTTAAAGCAACTCCAGTTCCTCCTACTATTACAGCAGATTTTATGCTTTTTTTGCTTAGTTTAAAAAAGCTATATATATCTTGCATGAATTTAGCTTCTCCAATAATAGTGACTTCATCATTTGCTTGTATTCGATCATTACCATGAGGGAAGATAATTACTTCATTATCTTTTTCTTTTCTTTTGATCAAAGCTATTATCATTTCTTCTGGCGTTTTTAAATCTTTTAAAGGGATATCACTTTTTTTCCAGGTTTCTGGAACTATTAAAGTTCTCATTTGAATAGCACCATGAGCAAAATTTTCTATAGCTAAATCTTGAGAATTTATAATACTTTTTAAGATATCATTAGCAGCGAGCACTTCAGCTCCAATAAAATGATCAACATAAAAAAGCCTTGAAAAATCAAGCCTTGATCTTGCTAAAAAACCTATTTCTTTTACTCTTGCAACTGTTTTAGGATACCCTAAATTTTTAGCAATAGCGCAAGACACTAAATTTGTTTCATCATTGCCAGTCATTGCAATAAATAAATCAGGCTCATTTTCTATTAATTGATCTAATAATTTCCATCTAGACCCATAACCATACAAAGTGGCAACATCAGATGTTTGAGCAACTTTTTCTAATTGTTTTATATCTTTATCTATTAAGATAACATTATGCTCTTCTTTAGAAAGTTCATTTGCTATGAAAGATCCAATCTCTCCAGCTCCTAAAATTACTATATTCATCTTATTACTCTTTTAAATTTTTATAATTTTCAATCCATTTTTCAGAAGTTAAAATTTTCCCAAAAGAAGATAAATTACTTAGCGATGATTCATGAAGTGCATCGCTATAACTAGCAGTGCAATCTGTAAGTGTAGTCACTAAATAATTTCTTCCAACAGCTTCTCTTGCTGTTGTTTCAACAATACCATTTGTTGTAAAACCGCAAAGAACAATCTCATCTATATCTAAAGCATTTAAATGTCTTTCTAATTCTGTTTGATAAAAAGAAGAAATAGTAAATCTTTTTATATTAAAATCTACTTTTGGAAGTCCATCTACTAAATCGTGTCCCCAAGAACCAAATCTCAACCCTTCTTTTTCTAAAAATGGTCTAATTGTTTTATGTATACCAAGACCTAAAGCATTTCCCAAAGAATTTTCTAAAATAGTTAATTGCATAGCAATAATTGGCAATTTATTTTCTTTACAAAAATTTGCAACTTTGCAAATATTTGGATATATTTTAGGAATGTTTTTAGAAAAAAGTCCATTTTTAAAAAACACACCATCTTCATGACATTGATCATTTTGAAAATCTAATATTAAAAAAGCAATTTTCGACATAAAAAAAATATTTCTCCTTAAAGATTTTTTTACCTCTAATTTCTTTTTTTGTCGAGAGTAGTATGTAAATAATTACATAAAAAAGCATTTTTATATAATTTTTTTGAAATAAAAAGCTTGTAAAAAGCAAAAAAAAATACGATCATAATACTGAAAAATATGCACCGGTAGCTCAATTGGATAGAGTACCTGGCTACGGACCAGGGGGTTAGGGGTTCGAATCCCTTCCGGTGCGAGGTTATTGTATGATTTTAAAAAAAATTGTTTGTGGTCCACTTGAGAATAACACTTATCTAATTGCATGTGAAAACACAAAGTTATCATGTGTAGTTGATCCATCTTTTGGATCTAGTAATGATATAATTTCATATGTAAAAAAAAACAATTTAAAATTAGATAAAATTTTATTAACTCATTCTCATTATGATCACATT
>JAAKFI010000057.1 GCA_011065125.1 Candidatus Anoxychlamydiales bacterium
CCCAAATACTTAATATCTTCTATTAAAATATTAAAAAAATGTAATATTTCATCTTCTTTTAAAAAAGATGGATGAGAGTTAATTAAAAGATTTGAATCACTAATTAGTGAAATATCAAAGCCAAACTCTAAAAAATTTTCTAAATTTTCTTCTATTACTTCAAAAATTTGATCAATCTTTATATTTATTGGAACTAAAAGAGTTTGAGATTTTACATCTTCGTTTTTTATTTTTTCAAAAAGATATCTTGATAATAAAGCTTTTAGATCAATTATCAAAAGTGATGAGTCTTTATTTTCTAGAATATGAGAAAAATATTTAGGATCTATAAATAGAAAATGATCTTTTAATAAAAAGTTTTCAAATTCTATTTTTGAAAAATTTTTATTTTCAAAAATTTGTTTGTCTTCAAATTTTTTAAAAACATTTTCTTTTTTTAAAATTAATTTTTCTTCAAAAAAATTATTTTGAGAGAAATTATTTTCGTCAAATAAAGAAGAGTTTATTTGAGGTTTTTCTATTTTTTTCTCAAAAGCTAATGTCACAGCTTTTTTTATAGTATCTTTTATAAAAAGCTCTTCTTTAATTCTAACTTCTTTTTTTTGTGGATGCACATTTACATCTAAAAAATTTGATGGCATATAAACATTTAATACAAAGATAGGATACTCATCTTCTGATATCATTGTAAAATAAGCATCTTTTATAAATTTTGAAATAGCAGCTGAATATACAATTCTTTTATTTATAAAGAGATACTGCATAGATCTATTTTTTTTGCATGCTAGTGGATAACCTATAAAACCAGATATTTTAATGGGCTCATTTGTATAGTTTATCTCAATTGTAGAATCTAAAAATTCAGAGGATAGAACTTCTTCAATGGTTTGTTTGAAATTTTCATTTTCATTTGTTTTAAAGATTTTTTTGTCATTTGAAATATAAGTAAATGAAATATTTGGATTAGCTAAAGCTAAATTAATCATTAATTTATTGATCATTGCTTGAGTATAAGAAATAGATTTTTGGAATTTTTTTCTAACTGGTACATTAAAAAATAAATTTTTTACTTCAATTGTAGTTCCTTGATTCCTAGCAATATTCTCTTCATATATTATTTTGCATCGATCAAGTTTTAAAAAAATCCCAAGTTCATTTTGTGATGTTTTAACATCTACTCTTGAAATAGATGCAATAGAAGATAATGCCTCCCCCCGAAAACCCATGGAAGATAAATTTTCTAAATCTTCAATATTTTTTATTTTAGAAGTAGAATGTCTAAAAAAACAAATTTTCGCATCTTCATTTGACATTCCATTTCCATCATCTTCAACTCTAATTGATTGATACCCAGAATTTTTAATATCTACTACAATATTTTTTGCTTTTGCATCTATTGAATTTTCAACAAGCTCTTTAATCACTGACAAGGGGTTCTCTATAACTTCCCCTGCTGCTATTTTATTAATAGTTAAATCATCTAAAAAATTAATTGTTTTAGCCATAACTTTGCTTTTTTATTTATAAAAATCTATCATAACAAATAATTATATTATTAAAAATAGATATGGAAAAAGCTAAAATTATAATAAATACATTAAAAAAAAATGGATATACAGCATATTTTGCTGGCGGATGGGTTAGAGACTATTTACTAAATCATAAATCAGATGATATAGACATAGCAACAGATGCCAAGCCTGAAGTAGTTGAAAAATTATTTTCTCATACTATTCCCATAGGTAAAGCTTTTGGAATAATTTTAGTTATTATAAATGATTCTAAATATGAAGTTGCAACTTTTAGAGAAGATTTTGATTATTCCTCTGGAAGAAGACCTAAAAAAGTATCTTTTACTAATGCTGAAATAGATGCTCTTAGAAGAGATTTTACAATTAATGGAATGTTTTACGATCCTTTAGAAAATAAGATTTTAGATTATGTAAATGGAAAAGAAGATTTAAATAAAAAGATTATTAAAGCAATTGGGGATGCTAATAAAAGATTTTTAGAAGATAAACTTAGAATGATAAGAGCTATAAGATTAAGTTCTAGATTTGGTTTTGAAATTGAAGGAAAAACAAAAAAAGCAATTATTAAATATGCAAGCTCCTTATTTCCTGCAGTCTCTATTGAAAGAGTTGTTCAAGAATTGACTAAAATGCAGCAATATAAAGGGTTTAAAGATGCTCTTTTAATGATGTTTGAATATGGTTTATTAC
>JAAKFI010000006.1 GCA_011065125.1 Candidatus Anoxychlamydiales bacterium
AGGTAAAAGATCCAAACTCATTTCTGCCTTGCTTCGAATGGGGTTTACAACACCTTAAATTTCTTATAAGTGTGAAAATAATTTCTTTTCAGCCTTTTTAAAGGAATGGTTTCTGTTGCACTTTCCGTAGCTTTTTTAGCTCCCAGACTTTCTCTGGCATCCTCTTTTATAAAGTCCAGACTTTCCTCTGATATAAAATATCAGCGACTATTTCGCCTCTTCTTTAACTTTTTGTTCTTCTTCTTCTTCTTTTTGGAGTTGCTAATGTTCCTTCTAAATCTTCGCTTTCTTGCCAGTATAGTATTCTAGAACAGTGTTCGCAAAATATAAGTCTTTCTCCTTTTCTAACACTATTTTCATGTTGAGCTGTAAGGGCTATATGACATCCTGAGCATGTTCTAGTAGCCATGGGAACTACTACTTTATCTTTTTTATTTTTAAGAAGTTTTTCATATATTTTAAAAGTTTCAGCATCAGCCTTTTTTGTTAAAGCATCTCTTTTAGATTTTAACTCTTTGCCTTCTGCATTTATCTGTTTGATATTATTTACAATATCTTTTTCTAAAACCTTAGAGCTTTCTTCTGTTGATGAAAGTGATTGTCTGATTTTTTCTAATATTTCTTCTTCTGAGTTTTTCTTATCGATTAAATCAGAAGTTGTTCTCTCTAATGATAATCTCTCTTTTTCAGCAGTGCTCATTTCTTGAGTTAAAGCATTAAATTCTTCTACTTTTTTTATAGAACCTTGTCTGCCTTCTAACTTTTTTAATTTTTCTTTAATTTCTGAGATTTTATTTTCGTGTTGAATAATAGTTTTACTAAGCTCTTCAATTTCAGCTTCTTTTTGAATTAATTGACTTTTTAAGTCAAATCTTAAAGATGCAATATGTTCTAACTCTGATTGTCTTTCTTTTTTTACCTTCATTAAACGAAGCATTTTGATGTCAAATTCTTGAATTTCTAAAATTGTTTTTAAAACTTGTAACATTATAATTCCTCTAATGGCTGAAAATAAATAGTTAGCATACATTTTATAATATATATAAGCTTATCTTCAAGTAAAATATTTTTTTAAGTATGTAAATAATTTATTATGATATTTAGAAATTATCTTAAGGGCCAATAATTCAAAAATTATGGTTAATTAATAATTTATTTGATAATCTGTTTTTAAATTAATTTTTTTTATGGGGTGACTAATGGATCTTTTAGAGAATTACTTTAATAAAGTAAAAAAAGAAGATAGGAAAAAAAAGATTATAGCATACTTGGCTTCAATTGATGCGATATCAAAAGATAATCCTAATATTGCAAAAGCAATTGTAAATGAAATAAAAGATCAAAGATCCAATTTAAAATTAATAGCATCAGAAAATTATTCTTCTTTAGATACGCAGTTAGCAATGGGTAATTTATTAACTGATAAATACAGCGAAGGTTATGTAAAACATAGATTTTATGCAGGATGTGAAAACGTTGATGATATAGAAGAGCTTGCAATTAATGAAGCTAAAAAATTATTTAACTGTGATCATGTATATGTTCAACCTCATTCAGGTGCTGATGCTAATCTTGTCGCTTTTTGGTCTATTTTAGTAAATAAAATAGAAAACAAAGAAATTCAAAAATTATCCAAAAAATCAGCTTTAGAATTAACAAAAGAAGAGTATGAAAAAATAAGAAACTTGATGGTTAATCAAAAAATTTTAGGACTCTCATTAAATTCAGGAGGACATTTAACTCATGGGTATAGATTAAATATTTCGTCTAAAATGATGAGGGCGTATTCATATGATGTAGATCCTAAAACAGAAATGATAGATTATAAAGACCTAGAAAAAAAAGCTTTAGAGATTAAGCCATTGATTTTGCTAACAGGGTATTCAGCCTATTCTAGAAAATTAGACTTTTCAATTTTAAGAGAAATAGCAGATTCTATAAATGCTGTATTGATGGTTGATATGGCGCATTTTGCAGGACTGGTTGCAGGGAAAGTATTTACAGGTAAATATGATCCGATCCCATATGCTGATTTTGTAACGTCTACAACGCATAAAACACTAAGAGGTCCTAGAGGCGGAATGGTTATATGCAAAGAAGAATATAAAGAAACAGTTGATAAAGGTTGTCCTTTAGTGTTAGGAGGCCCTATGCCACATATTATGGCGGCTAAAGCTGTCGCATTTAAAGAGGCTAATACAAAAGAGTTTCAAGATTATGCACATCAAATAGTTAAAAATTCTAAAGTTCTAGCAGAGGCATTAATAAAAAATAATATAAAAATTTTATCAAATGGAACAGATAATCATTTAGTTTTAATAGATGTTTTTAAAAGTTTCAATATAACTGGAAAGCAAGCAGAAAATGCTCTTAGAGAATCTAATTTAACTGTTAACAGAAATTCAATCCCAAATGATAAAAATGGAGCTTGGTATACCTCGGGAGTTAGACTTGGAACAGCGGCTATTACCACTCTGGGTATGAAGGAAAAAGAGATGGAAATTATAGCTGACATAATTTATGAAATTTTAAAAAATACAACACCTAATATAGTTCAAAAAACAAATAAAAAATCTTTGGCAAAAGCAACTGTTAAAGAAAATGTTTTAAAAAGCGCTAAAGAAAAAATAAATAATTTAATAAGTGATTTTGTTTTATATCCCGATCTAATTATAGATTAAGCTTGAAAAAACAACTCATTCTTTCATATAATCTAAAAAAAATGGAGAAATAAAATATGGCAGAGATGGACAGAAAAATAGATGATATAATTGAAGAATCAATTTTAAAAAGAAGAAGAGTTTTTTTAAGTGATGCAGTAGATCAAAATACGGCAAAAGATATCATTAGAAAACTTTGGTATTTAGAAACTTTGGATCCTAAAAAACCTATTTTATTTATAATTAATTCTCCAGGGGGATCTGTAGATTCAGGATTTGCTATTTGGGATCAAATAAAAATGCTTACATGTCCAGTATATACATTAGTTACAGGCTTAGCAGCTTCTATGGGAAGTGTGCTTTCGCTTTGTGCTTCAAAAGGGAAAAGGTTTGCTACAACAAACTCTAGAATAATGATACACCAACCATTAATTGGGGGAGTAATTAGAGGGCAAGCTACAGATTTAGATATTCAAGCAAAAGAGATGCTTAAAACAAGAGAAATGTTAGTAGATCTTTATTCTGGTGCTACTAAAAAAAGCAAAGAAGAAGTTCAAAAAGCATTGAATAGAGATAATTGGATGAGTCCACAAGAAGCGTTGAAGTTTGGACTTTTAGACAAAGTTATAACTTCATATGATGAAATCAAATAAAGCTATAAAATTTTTCAAATATAGCGGATTTGGGAATGATTTTATTTTATTTGATCATCTCCAGTCCGAGTTTAATAAAAAATCAATAGATATCCTAAAGTTATGCGATAGGAATTTTGGTATTGGATCAGATGGAATAATATACTTATCCAAGCAAAATAACTTATATAAGATGGATATCTATAATAGGGATGCTTCAAAAGCTACAATGTGTGGTAATGCCCTTATTTCCCTTACGAAACATATTATTGATTCAAAATATGAAAGTAATAATTTTCAAATACTAACAGATTTTGGGCTATATGATGTGGGAGAGATAGAAGATAAATATTTTTTTATATCTAGTAAGCCTAAAGTTTTAAAATTGAATCATCAAATACAAATTGATGACATGGATTTAAATCTTCATATTATAAATTCTGGAAATTTTCATGCATGTCTTTTTGTAAAAAATTTAAAAGAGATAAATATTGAAGAGATAGCTAAAAAAATAAGAAATTCAAAATCTTTAAAACATCTACCATTGAATGTAAATTTTATAGAGATGGAAAATAATAATATAAATGTAAGAGTATTTGAAAATGGTCTAAATAAAGAAACATTAGCTTGTGGCACAGGCGCTCTTGCGGTATCATATGTAATTAAAAAGCTTTTTAACAAAGGTAAGCTTTTAAAGATAAATTTTTTAAAAGGGGAGTATGAAATAGATTTTTCATATAAAAAAAACAAAGTTAAATTTATATCAAATGCTTCTTTTGTTTTCTTTGGAGAAATAGTTTTATAAAACTTATCTTTTTCAAATAGTTAAAAAATGCTATGAAATAAAATAAAAAGTAAACTGTTTTTTAAATGAATTTTTCTAATCTAATAAATAAATATAAAAAAGAAGCTATAAAAAATAATGCTAAAGAAGTTGTTTTTTCAGAAAATATCTATGAAGTAGAAATAGTAGATTCTAAAAACAATAAAACTTACTATCCATTTTTACAAATAGATGATGAAAAAAATATAATAGATGCTTTTTGCACATGCTCGGAACAAGAAAAAAACAACTTTTGTTCACATATAACAACGGCATATCTTTTTGTTACAAAAAATAAAGAACCTCTTCATGTAGAGTTTAAAAAATCATTTTTTTATAACATTTTTAAAATGATTAGCTCTCACATAGGGTTTGATTCTAAGTTACTTAAAAAAATTAATGAAAATACCTATCATTTTTTAAATAAGACAAAAAAAGAACTTTTTTTAATAGAAACTAAAAATAAAGATTCTTTAAAAAAATTAAATGAAATATTAAATGCTATAGCAATAGATGCAGAAAAGTCTTTAAAATTTTCAGCACACTCTTTTGAAGAGATAAAAAAATATAAAGAAGGGTTGGCTACTGATACTTTAAAATATGAACTTTCTTTTTTTTCTGATTTAGCTAAGTGGTTTTTTAATTTATATAAAACAGATAAAAAAGCAAAAATTGAATTCTTTGATAAAAAAGATCAAATTTTCAGTAAAGTTTTAATAGATTTTAAAGATATAAAAGCAATTATTTATATCCCTTTTTCTTCTTATAAAGAGATAATTCCTAGTTTCAATACCATGCAATCAAACTTAAAATTATTCGAGTACGGAAAAAAAGAAATAGAAAGTATTTACTATGATAAAAAAGAAAAATGCTTTCATATAAAAACTATAGAAAAAAAAGAATTTCAAGAAATACCTTCTTTTGAAGGAATTAAAATCGATAGATGGATTTATATTGAGGATAAAGGCTTTTATCCTTCAAAGGAAAACGAACTTTTTTTAAAAGAAAAAATCAAACCAAATGAAGTGTCTTATTTTTTAAATCACTATCTTGATATTTTTGAAAAATATTTAAAAAATGAAAAAATTATCACTCAAGCAAATACTTATAAATATTATTTATTTTTTGATAGTGATAACAATCTACATATAAAAAAATATGTATTTGACATAGCTGATTTTGAAAATGAAAATTCATATATTTTTAATAGTTTTATATATTTAGATTCTTATGGTTTTTTAAAAATTGAAGATGATTTTTTTATAGGAAGTGAAAAAATAGTGAAATATGAAGATGTATCTAACTTTGTTAGTAAGCATCGACACAGACTTCATAAATTCAAAGGATTTGAAACTCATTTTGGCACTTTAGAATCTCACTTAATATATGAACTGACAGAAAAGGAACTGATATTTTCTTCAAAAATTGAATTCGATGCTGATTTTGAAGAATTTATTGATTTTGATGGTTGGATCTATATAAAAGGCAAAGGTTTTTATTCCAAAAAAGAAAAAAAAGATGTGCTTCCCTTAAGACCAGGCTTAAGACTCCAAACAGAGGATATTTCAAATTTCATATCTGCACATATAGATGAGTTAGAGTTTGTAGACAACTTTTTTACCAATGAAAATCCAATTGAAAAAATAGGTATTGAAATAAAGCTAACTATGGATGAAAAGATCATTATAAAACCTCAAATTAGTCTTAAAAAGGGTTATGATATAAAAGATATTATTCTTTTTAGTGCCTATGGATATTTAAAAAATAAAGGATTTTTTAAAATAGAAAAATATTTCCTTCCTAAAAGATATGAGAGAGAAAAAACTATTTCAAAATCTCAAGAAGTGTTTTTTATAACTTATGAATTGGATAGACTCTCTCCTTACATAATTGAATTAGATAATAGATTAAAAAAACCTAAAAAAATTAATTTAAAAATATTAAAACTTCAAAAAAAACAAAAGTTAAATAAACAGTATTTTTTAGCTAATTTAGTATATAAAACAGATATTGGAATAATTTCTGCAAAAGATATTGCTAAAGCAATAATTGAACAAAAAAAATATCTTTTTTCAAAAGCAGGCCTTATCTTTTTAAAAAAAGCTAGATTTAACTATTTAAGAAATTTAAATAAAAAACAGATTTATAGCACCTCTGAGCTTTTAAAATTATCTACATTAGAATGGATAAGACTTTTGATTTTTGAAGATTTAAAACCATTCAAAGGTAAATCTAAAGAAGCACAAGAGACAAAAAAAATATTAGAGGAAATAAGAAATTTTGAAACAGATAGTTTAATAGACACATCTTATCTAAAAGCAAAGCTTCGGCCCTATCAAGAAATTGGAGTTAAATGGCTTTGGTTTTTATACTGCCATAATTTATCAGGAATGCTTTGTGATGATATGGGGATTGGAAAGACACATCAAACTATGGCATTAATTGCAGCTTTGAAAAAAAACGGGGATTACAAGTACATAGTAGTTTGTCCTACTTCTGTGATATATCACTGGGAAGATCTTATTAAAAAATTTCTTCCTTCTATAAAAGTATATACTTATCATGGAACGAATAGAGATTTAAAAGATTTTTATGAAAATTATGATTTATTACTAACTTCATATGGTCTTATAAGAACAGATATTAAAGAGATTAAAAAAATTAAATTCGAAATTTCTATTTTTGATGAGATGCAAATTGCAAAAAATGCAAGTTCCATAACTCATAAATCTCTTTGTCAAATAAATTCAAATATGACGCTAGGTCTTAGTGGGACTCCTATTGAAAATTACTTAAAAGAATTAAAAGCTTTATTTGATCTAGTTCTTCCAAACTATTTACCAACTCAAGCTCAATTTAAAGAACTATTTATTAATCCAATTGAAAAAGCAAATGATAAAGAAGCTCAAAAGCTATTAAAAAAATTAATAAAACCATTTATTTTGAGAAGAAAAAAAAGCGAAGTATTGAAAGACCTTCCAGAAAAAATTGAAGAAAATATATATTTTGATTTATCAAACGAACAAAAGAAGATGTATAATGAGATAATTGATCAAACAAAAACTACTATAGACGAATTTAAAAATGAAAAAAAGCCTTCATATATTCATGTTTTTTCAATTTTATCAAAATTAAAACAAATCTGTGATCACCCATCTTTAATAAATAAAGATTTAAAAAACTATTCAAAATACAAATCTGGAAAATTTGATCTTTTTGAAGAATTATTAAATGAGGCACTAGAGAGTGATCAAAAAGTTGTAATATTTTCTCAATATTTAGGTATGATAGAGATAATAGAAAAATATCTTAAATCAAAAAAAATAAATTACGCTTCCATAAAGGGCTCTACTAAAAAAAGATATTTAGAAATCAAAAAGTTTAAAGAAGATCCAAGCTGCAAGGTATTTGTAGCGTCTCTTTTAGCAGCAGGGGTTGGTATTGATCTATCAAACGCTTCTATTGTAATACACTATGATAGATGGTGGAATCCAGCAAAAGAAAATCAAGCAACAGATAGGGTGCATAGAATCGGTCAAAATAGAGGAGTACAAGTATTCAAACTAATTGCAAAAAATACAATTGAAGAAAGAATACATTCGATAATAGAAAAAAAACAAAGTTTAATTGAAGATACAATTGGCTTTAATGAAATAGATGAAATTAAAAGATTAACTAAAGAAGATCTACTTGCTATATTTAATAAAATTTATTAAACCCAAAAACTTGAAGTTTTAGGTAATACTGTTTTATTAGTTGGAGGTTGTACGCTTAAATTTCTAGAAGTTCTATATAACCCATTTAATAAAACTAAAGCTTGATGTCTCCGAATTTTTCCTATTTTTAAAGATTCAATAGCTTCATTAATGAATTTAATTTTTTCAGATTTCTCAAGAGTTGATGTTGGTTTTAAAACTTTTTTTAAGCTAGAAAATAAAGCATCGAGCGCAGAGGAAGAATTTTTAAAAAGATCTAAAATTTGACTCTTTGTTTCTTTAGGATTAGATAAAAACTCTTCATCGTTAGGAGAAAATAATAAAACAACTTTAATTTTTTCAATTAACTCTTCTTTTTCTTCTTTTGTAAAATCTTTAAAATCATCAGAATCTTGAATGGTTTTCATTAAAAAAATCATTAAACCAAGTGATTTTACAAATTTATCTAAAACATCTTTTTTTTGCTCTTCAATATTATCAGCTCTTTTAATTATTTCAGCTACTTCTTTGTCAGCCATAGGATCAGAAGAGCTTCTTCTATGTCTTACTTGCTTAGGTGAATCAAAGAAGAATTTTACAGCGCTTTCTACCTTGTCAGCTTGCATAATATTAGGTTCACTATAAGCCCTTGGTCTTTTAGGTAAGTCTTCTATAGGTAGATGGGTTTTTTTATCTGAAAACTCTGAAGAAATTGGATTATGAGGATTAGCAAAACTTACAACTGACATGAACACTACAATTTTTATAAAAAATTATGCTACAATTGAATATTTTATTTAAAGTATTTTTATTAAAATTTTTAAAGGTTAGTGAAAAATATCACTTATTATGCTAAACTTTACTTTCAAATTACAGGAAGCTTAGTATGATCAAATTAGCTATAGTTGGAAGACCTAATGTTGGTAAATCATCACTTTTTAATGCTATTTTAAAAAAAAGAGTATCTATTATTTCTGATGAAGACGGCGTTACAAGAGATAGAATTTATTCTTTAGCTACTTTTGAACATAAATATTTTACTTTAATTGATACTGGTGGAATTGATTTAAAATCAAATATTTCTTTTAAAGAAGATATAAAGATTCAAGCTTTGATTGCAATAAAAGAAGCTGATGTAATTGTTTTTGTAGTCGATTCAAAAGTTGGAATTACTACTTTAGATTTAGAACTTGCTAAATTCTTACTTAAATCCAAAAAGAAAATAGTACTTGCTGTCAATAAAATTGATAATAGAGATAAGACTTTTGATTACTCTAATTTTTTAAAATTAGGAATAAAAAATATAACTTTAATATCTGCTATTAGAAACTTTCAAATAAATCTTCTTTTAAGAAATTCCTTAAATGGTTTTGAGTTAACAGAACCTAAAGAAAAAAATACTTTAAATATAGCTTTAATAGGAAGACCAAATGTTGGTAAATCTACTCTTTTTAATTCTTTAATGAATGATAATAGAGCAATTATTTCCTCTATTGCAGGAACTACAAGAGATAGTTTTGATCAGGAAGTTATTGTAAATGATAAAAGCTATACATTTATTGATACAGCAGGTCTTAAAAGAAAAAACAAAGAAAAAACAGCTGTTGAAAAATTTGCTCATATTAGAACTGTAGATAGTATTAAAAGAGCAGATGTTTGTCTTTTATTAGTTGATGCAAAAGAGGGTGTTACAGCTCAAGATAAAAAGATTTTAAAGACAATAAAAGAAAATCAAAAATCAGCGATAATACTTATTAATAAATTTGATGAAATAAAAAACTATAAACAAGAACACTACTTAACAGAAATCAAAGACGATATTTCTTATTATCCAGCGATTATTATATCAGCTCTTATGAAAAGAAATTTAAAAAAGATTTTTGAATATATAGACATTGTAGATAACAATAGAAAAATAGCTCTCAGCACTCCGGTTATCAATAAATTTATAAAAGAAATTTATAAAAGATATAATCCTGCAATGATAAATGGTAAAAGGCTTAAAATATACTATGCAACGCAAATAGATAATAATCCTGCAAAATTTATTATGTTTGTAAATTACCCAAATCTAATGCAAGAATCATATAAAAAATATATCTTAAATAATCTTAGAAAATCTTTTTCTTTTTTAGGATCACCAATTATTTTTGATATTATAAAAAAACCTCAAAAAGAATATTCTTTTAGTAAAAAATAATGTCATTCTAAAAAAAGGTTCTTTCAAAAAAAAAATTGATCCTTATAATTTCTACTATTTCAATCAATAGAAGGATATTTATGAAAAAATATTTAAAGATTACTTTATTTTTTTTAATTTTTATTTTTAACATTTATGCTCAGGATAAAAATCCTAAAGTTGCTTTAGTTTTAGGGGCAGGGGGACAAAGAGGATATGCCCATGTAGGGGTATTAGAAGTTTTAGAAGAGAATAATATTCCAATAGATTTAATTGTTGGATCTAGTGCAGGAAGTATGGTTGGAGCTTTTTATGCTCATTATAAAGATGCCAAAAAAGTTCACGATATATTTTGTTCTGTGGATTTAATGAATTTATTAAATATAAATTTTTGGACTCTGCATTTAGGACTTTCTGATACAAAAAACATGAAAGACATGCTTGAAAAAAATATTGGAGATATTAATTTTTCAGACTTAAAAATACCATTTGCATGCATTGCAGCAGATTTGGATACTGGCGCACTTGTAAATTTTGATAAGGGGAAATTAATTCCAAGTGTTATAGCGTCATGCTCTGTTCCTTTTTTAATGGATCCCGTTAAATATGATGGTAAAATTTTAGTAGATGGAGGAATTGTTGATAAAATCCCAGTATCTACTGCTAAACAATATAATCCTGATGTAATCATAGCAATTGATATAAGAGATCCTTTAGAAAAAAAATATGATTATAACATTGCAGGATTTTCTAAAAGAGCAATTGAAATAATGGAGTATCAACAGTATGAATATAACATCAAAGGAGCTGATATAGTAATAAAGCCCAATCTTTTTTCTGTAAGTTTTTTTGATAGCTCTCATAGAGAAGAGTTTCATGAACTTGGTAGAAAAGCAGCTCTTGAAATGATGCCTAAGATATTAAAGCTTTTAAAAGATAAAAATATTTTACCAAATTATTAAAATATTCTAGCGGCAGACTTTTTTAGTTTGCCGCAATTGTTATAAATAATTTATCCTTCAATTTAAATTTTTTTTTATCTATAAATAAATTAAGAAAAGAAAAAATAATATGTTTAAAAAAATTAGAAAAAACTTTTTTTTTCAAAGTAGAATTACACTTCTTCCTTTTAAAAAAGATATAAAAAAATATAATTTATCTTTTTTTAAAGATGATATTATAGCTTCTTTTTCTGTAGCGCTTCTTGCACTTCCTCAATCTATTGCATATTCACTTTTAGCTAACCTGCCACCGCAAGCAGGTATCTTTTCAGCTATTTTTGGATCTATTTTCACAGGTGTTTTTGGATCTTCAAAGCATCTAGTTGCAGGACCTTCTACTGGAGTTTCTATACTAATACAAACTACAATTTTAGGAATTTTAAACACTTACTACCCAAACGTAATTGGCTTACAAAGAGATAATTTAGTTATTATGCTTTTAATGCAGATTGTATTATTAATTGGAATCTTTCAAATTTTTCTTGCCCTTTTTAATTTAGGAAAAATACTTCAATTTGTATCAAGATCAGTGATATTAGGTTACTTTGCAGGGGTATCTGTTGCTATAGTTGTAAATCAACTTTATTATTTATTTGGATTATCCATTAATCATGAGTCTAGTTTAGTTTTTTTTAAAATATTTAAACTATTTACACATATTTTAGATACTAATTTACTCTCTTTAGCAATAGGATTATTGTCTATTGTTTTGCTTATATTTTTTAAATTGAAATTTAAAAAAATGCCAGGATCTATTATTACAATTGCTTTGATCACTATTGTAGTTTTCTTTTTAAATCCACTAGTTTCTAAAAATTTTAAAATATTAAGACTTGTAGATCTTGGAATGGAAAGTATTTCAAAATTCAAACTTACTCTTCCTGCTTTTGACATTAAAATGATTAACTTTTTAATTTTCCCATCACTAGCTATTGCGCTACTTTCTATTTTAGAAGTAACTTCTATTTCTAAAAATTTATCTGCAAAAAATGGTCAAAAAATTAGATCAAACCAAGAGATTTTTTCAGTTGGAATTTCTAATTTGATATTATCTTTTTTTTCTATAGCTCTTCCGGTATCGGGAAGCGTCTCTAGAAGTACTTTAAATTATGAATATAAAGCAAAGACTAGATTTTCATCTGTATATAGTGGTCTTTTTGTAGCTATTATTATATTTTTTTTATGGCCTCTTGTTAAATTAATCCCTCTTAGCGCTCTTGCTGCAATTTTAATAGTTATGGTTCCAACTATTATCGAACCTAAGCATATAAAACTATGTTTTAGAGCAACAAAAGGTGATGGCTTTGTGTTTTCACTTACCATGATCTCTTGTTTGATTTTTTCATTAGATATTGCTTTTTTTATTGGAATTGTAATTTCAATATTATTTTATTTAAAAAGAGCGGCTGTTCCGCATTTAGTGGAATACGCATTTGATTCATCTGGTAGGTTGATTGTAATTTCTCCAAATAAACTAATGCATAGAAAAGTTAGAATAATAGGTATTTCAGGAGAACTTTTTTTTGCAGCAGTCGAACTTGTTCAAAACACAATTAGAAAGGTAATGAAAGATCCATTTGTAGAAGTTATAATTTTAAGATTAAATAGAGTATATCATGTTGATGCATCTATGTGTTTTGCAATACTTAGATTATATGACTATTTAAAAACTACTTCTAGGTACTTAATAATTAGTGGCGTTACAGAAGAGGTTTGGCAAATTTTTGAAAATGCAGGAGTTGTAAAACAACTAGGATCTGAAAATATATTTACAACGCAAGAAACTAATCCTCAACTTTCCACTTGGAGAGCTGCAATGAGAGCAAAAGATCTTTTAGAGGAATAAACTATCTTATATATTTATTTTCAAATGCTGGATCAAATTTATATTCAATGTTATCGATAACAATTTTTCGATATACCCAAGCTTCTTTATTTTCTCTAAGAAGTCTATCGCAACCCATTATATATCCCTTAAAAAACCCATATCTTTGCATTGCAAGTTGCATATATCTAGAACTAGTAGGTCTAAAATGTGATCTTGGTCCGTCAACAGGGGATAGAACTTTTTGATGAAAGACAATTACTTTATCGAAAGCTTTTGTTAAAAAAGAACTTTTTCTTTTTTCTTTTTTTTCAGTTATTTTAAGATTACTATCCTTTCCCCAAGGTTCAATATATCCTTTTGAAAAAATAAAAGAGGGAAGAAATATAATTATGAAAAAAAATCTCATTTTAAAAACCATATTTCAACATAAAAACAGGTAACAATTTATCTTTTTTCATAATTGGAGATGCCATACATTCATATAATCTTTCATTATAAAATCTAGCTTCCTCTCCAGCTCCGTATATACCACCAAAATACCAACCAGCTTCAAAAGATACTGTAATGATCCCAGCCGCTGTATAACCTCTTTGAAAAAATTCATAAGAAGCGTAAATAAAAGAAGCGTTTAAAAAAAAAGAAGTTATAGCTGACTTTTTTTGACCTATGTATAAGTATCCAGCTCCTGGAAGAACGGCATTTAATATCTGAGCTGAAGCTACTGACTTTTTGTTTTTATAATAAGTATTAACTAAATCTATTAATTTATCATTACCAGGTGGAGTAAGCGCTATCTCTTCAATTTTTTCAATATCAGCATCAATCATTGCAGTACTTAAAACTATTTTTTTCCCTTCATTTGGATAGTATTCTTCTAAAAGCTCTAATACTCTCGTATATTTGTCTTTTTCCTCTAAATGATAATAACTTTCATAAAGCATTATTAATAGATCATGATATGCTTCAAATTTTTTATCTACTCTATCCAAAGAGGATTTATCAAAAACATTTATTACATCTTCATATTTTTTTGCTAAAAAATATGAAAGCATCAAGTAATAGTCCATTTCTCTTATTCTATATAAATCTTTATCATCTAAAAGTATTTTTGCTCTTTTAAAATTAGTTATAGATCTATAAAGATCAAGTTCATTTGCAAACTTTTTAGCTATTATATATTCCTTTGCCCAATCTGTATTTTTTTCTTCAGGACTTAAAGGTCTAAATGGATTTTTTTTAAGATCTATATTTGTTTCTTCAATATTATAAGAGAACTTTGGTTCTAACTTATCTTCTACTCTAAAACAAGAAGTGAAAATAGTTGATATAATAAATATTAAAAAAAAATTAATTAACTTCATAAGCTTTTATTGTATCTGTTGCTTCATCAAAGGTGTTTTCTAAAAAGCTAGATCCAGTTTGATCTCTAAATAAATCTTCTTGATTTTCTGTAATACTGGTCAGATCTTGATAAGAGTTTATAATATGCGGTCTTATAAATATAACTATGTTGTTTCTTTGATCTGATTTATCATCTTTTGAAAAAGCAGAGCCAATAATTGGAATGCCACCTAAACATGGAATTCCCGTTTTAACTTTTTGTTTTGTATCTTGAACCAATCCAGATAGTACTAAAAAGTGTTTATTTGGAACGTGTACTGCTGTATTCATTGTAGTTTTTAAAGTTGTTATTCCTGTGACTTGGCCAGATTGTATTGTCGAATCTGTACCTGGTTGTATTTGAGTTGATGTTAAATCAATCGTTAAAGTTACTTGATCTGAATTTCCAAGAACAGGTGTTATTGTTAAACCAAGGCCTACATCCCTATATTCTAAGTTTTGAGTTGTCAAAGTGGTATTTGATGTATTTGTAGTTACAGATCCTAAATATGGTATATTAGAACCACTAAAGATAGTAGAAGTTTTGCTATCTTGAGCAATTATTTTGGGGGTCATAACAATTGAAGTTTCAGTATCTACTTGAAGTGCTCTTAATAGAGATCCAAGTGATAAAAAGGATTTTCCTTTATGAAATAAGATATCTCCAATTACTCCAAAATCAAAACCATCGCCAAGACTTAAATCACTACCTTGAGGAGTATTTGAATTGGAAATTCCTCCAAATGAAGATCCAAATGAAGATCCAGGAGCAAAGTTAGAAATTCCAGCTACAGCTTGATTTTTATATCCAAATTTAGATCCCCAATCAAGCCCAAATGAAAGAACATTTGAAAGAGTTGTTTGTATGATTAATACTTCAATAAATACCTGTTTCAATGGAACATCCAAACTTTTAATTAATTCTCTTAATTTAGCAGTTGTCTCTGAATCACCTGAGCAAAGAAGTGAGTTTGTAACTGCTATCCACTGAATAGTATCTATTGCTTTTACTAATTTAAATTTAACTCCAGCTTCACCTTGATTTAATTTTAAATCTTTAGCTATTTGTTTTAGAGCTCCTTGAATATCTGATCCTTTATGATATTGAAGTTTATATACCAAAAATCCAAGATCTTCAAGACCGGATATCTCGGTGCTTCCCGGATGTTGCATATCTGGAACATCAAAAGTTAAAAGAAGTTGTTTTACCTCATCTATTGTAGCTATGTTTCCTGTAAATACTAATGAATTGGTTTCTTTAGAATATTTCATAGTAGATATTGCTTCAAACATAGCATCGTTTTCAACACCTGTTTGTTTTAAATGTTCTGCAAAATTAGTTAAAATATTTTCCAGCTCTGGCCCTGTTTGATATTGAGGTTTATATACGAAATAAGAAGTTCCTTCTTTTTCTGATAAGATATCAAATTTTTCAATTAGAGGTTTGATTTTTTCTAATGAATCTTCTGTTCCTGTAAATACTAAAGAGTTTGTCTCTTTTACATATTTCATAGATTTTAAAGCGCCAATAAAATCTCTGGAAGAAGAGTCTATTTTTGATAGATCTCGAGTTACAGATTTTATTGAAGATAGTATTTGTGATGGGGTAGCATGCCTTATTTGATACACCCAAAAATTTGTAGTTCCAAGTTTTTGTATTGCTTTTCTAGAAGATTCAATATCTAAAGTAGATATTAAATTTTGTATTTTTTTAAGTGTTGACTCACTTCCTGTAAAAGCTAGTGAATTTGAAGATTTAATAATTTTTATATCTTTAATAGAGTCTATTAAATCAGGATCAGCGAGACCTGCTGCTTTTAAATTTCTTGCAACTTCATTTATTGATTTTTCTAAATCGTCTATTGTTAAAAATTTTGGTGTATAAAGAATAAAACTTTCTTTTAAAGAAGGGATATCAAATTCTGTTATAATATTTTTAGCTTCATTAATTGCAAAAGATTCACCTGTTAATAAAATTGAATTCGTTTCTTTTATCCACTTTGCTTTTTCTATTACTTCTATTAACTTTGGGTTTTCAACATCTTGTTCTTTTAAATTTTTTGCAAGATCTTCTAATCTATCTTCTACTACTTCACCTGGGATGTTTTTTAGTTTATATAAGAAAAATGTTGATTGAGATGGGTTTTTATTAATATCAAGAGGAGAATCTAAATTTTTTAAAATATTTTGAACTTTTAAAATTGTTTCATCAGATCCAATAAATAAAAAAGATTGAGTCTCTTTTATCCATTTTAAAGTATCAATTGTCTCAATCACTCCAGATTCAGGAAATCCTGATCGCTTTAAATTTTCAACTATTTCATTTAAAGATTTTTTAATATCTTCATAAGATCTGTTTTTAGGTGAGTATAGTAATATATTTTCATTTTCAGGTGATTTTAGTTGTTTTTTAGGTGCAGTATCTAAATTTTCTAAAATAGATAGAGCTCTTTTAATTAATGATGGAGTTGATACTAAAAATAAAATTCTTGTTCTATCTTGAGGTACTAAAATAAAAGGAGAGCCTTCAATTAAAGGCTGCATTATCTGTTTTGTTAAATTCATTAAAGTAGAAGGAAGATTTTTTTTTGATATATATGTTTTTATATCAAGAGGATTTTCATCTGAATCAATTACATCTATTAAATCAGCTATTTTACTTATGTTTGATATTACATCTGTTACGATTAAATGTCTTGTTTGCATTGATATTTCAATATCTGCAACAGCAGAAATCATAGGTCTTAATATAGCAGATAAATTTTCAACACCTACGTTATTTATTTTAAAAATTCTAGTAACAATTGGATCTTTAGCATCTTTATTATCAACGATTACTTGTGCTAGTTCCTTCACATCTGGATTTTTTGAAATAATTAAATTATTATCTTCTTCTATTAAATTTAAACTGTGAATTCTAAGTATTTGAATTAAAGTAGACATTACATTATCTTTTGTAACCGCTTCTTTAGAGAGAACACTGATCGTATAATTTAAATCTTCAATATTATATATAAAATTTACTTTGCACACTTTTGAAACAAATTTTACATATTCGCTTAAAGCTACATTTTCATAATTTATTGTAAAAGTATCTTCACTTGAAATATTTAATTCTTCACTATGTAGACTAAGTGTAGATGTGAATATTAATGATATGATTATAAATTTTAGCAATCTAACTTTTTTCATAAATACTTCGATCCTCAAAATAAGGGGTCTCAATATTTCCCCCTCTCTATATAAATCGTAAATCACTTTTTAAATATTTGCAAATAATTAAAGAGAGAATTGATAAGTTTTTTTATTTTGAAAAAAAAATATTTTAATTTTAAATAAATAATTTAAATAAAATAAGTTAGAAATAAAAATTAATATTTTCTTTCTAAACAAACAGAAAAGCTTAAATTATTTAAATTAACAGCAAATGTTTTCTCATTTTCTAAAACATTATCTGCAATTATTTTTGAAGAATGAAGAGAAGAATCTTTAATTAAATTTTTTAAAAATGAAAGTTTTTGTTCTTCTATTTTAGTGGAATGAAAAATTAATTTATCTTTTATATTGAAATTTGATTTTATTTCTACAAATGAAAAATCTACGTCTTTCCCCAAAAGTTCATTTGAAGTTTTTAAATTTATAACTTTATTTGAACTCTCTTGCAAATGGAATAAATTAAAGCCCTCACTTGCGGAAAACATACAAGAATCATCATTGAAATTAAGTAAAATAAAAGAAAATTCAAAATTATCTTTCATTGGATCTGAAAAAACATGCCTATTAATATTTGATAATAAATCAACAAAAGAAAAGTCTTCTTTAAAATAAGATTCTATTTTAGCTTTGAAAAAACCTCTGAAAGAACAAAGATGAATTAAAGATTCAATATTAGAGTTTTCAGGTTTTACAAAACTAATTAATAAAATATTTTCTGTGATGTTTATCGCATCTAGATAAACACCGCCCATAGAAATACCATTTTTTTTAGAAATAGCAAAATCAATTCTTGAATGAGTTATCTCATTAGGGAGTAGTATTTTTTCAATATTTTCTATTGCTTTATAAATTTCATCTTCTTGATCTTCTATTTTTATTTCTTTTTTTTCATCATAGGTTTTTAAATATTCAGAAATATCAGTTATGAAATCTACAATATCCTGATATCTTTTTTTAGGATCAATTTCAAGTGCTTTTGATAAAATTTTTCTTAGTTTTTTTTCTATTAAATTTAAATGAACAACACCATGGGATAATTTCCCTAAAACAAGTTCATATGTAATTATTCCAAGAGAATATATATCCGAATTGGCTTTTACTTTTTTAGGATCTTTTTTTTGCTCAGGGCTCATATAAATTGGAGTTCCCATTATAATTTTTCTTTTAGTAATCCTTTCATCTTCAGTTTTTTTAAGCTGTGCTATACCAAAATCAATTACTTTAACTTCACCAGTTTCAGTAATTATTATATTTTCAGGTTTTAAATCTCTATGAACGATATTACATGTATGTAAGTGACAAAGAGCGTAAGACACTTGTAATATTATCTCGAGCGCTTTTTTAGTTGATAAGGACTTTTCTAAAAGGAACTGTTTTAAAGATATTCCTTGCACAAATTCCATCGCAATATAAAGTCCTTTATCCCATTTTCCTTGGCCATATAGTTTTATTATATTTGGGTGGTTAGATAGACTAATTATTTCGGATTCTTTTAAAAATCTATCTATCATCTCTTTGTTTTCTATAAATTTAGGGGAAAGAGCTTTGATAACAATAGATCTTTTAGTTTCTGGATGAACTCCTAAATATAAAATACTCATACCTCCTTTTTTGAGAAGGGATTCAATTTTATAAGGTCCTATCTGTTTTGGTAGAATAGTATATTTTTCTATTTTAGCGGTTGGAAGTGTTGGTGTATCTGAAATATTTTTATCTATCATAATTTTACCTTAAATTAATAATACTATTTTTATAATTTAGTTCTATACATTTAAGGTTTTTATAATTCTTTTCAAAGTTTTCTATTTTCCGAAAGTTCTCTTTGATTCCAAAGTTCTATGAACGTACAACCATAATAATTTTTTATAGTTTTAAGAACTGCAATCTCATTAGCATCTAAATCTTTAAATAATTCAAACAAATCAAAAATATTAAAAAATTGAGCAAAGGTATGTAAAATTGTATTTTGAGTATTTAAATCATGAGTTCTTAAAAATTCAAATTTTTCTTCTTTTGTAAAAAAAGAAAGTAAATATATTATTACATCGGCTCTATTACTCCAAATAGCTTTATCTATTACTGTTTGGTTATCTAGATCTTTAATTTTTATTAAAGATCTTTTTGATTCTAAAGTTTGCAGATAATTTATAGCTTCTTTAACTAAAACTAATATTATAAGATCGTTTTTAGGGATTATATTTTGATTAAAAATAATATGAAGGGGAGTTGCTGATCTTAATTTGTGGAACTCTAAATAGTGTATATAATCTTCAATAAATTTAAATTTTCCATCAATTAAAGCTTGCCAGGGATTTGGTATAGATTCTAAATAGTGATACTTAACTAAATGAGGAATATTTGGATCTTTCAAAGTATCTTTAAATCCAGGATTTGAAAATAAAGCTCTAGAACAACTTATTTGAAGTGACATAAAAAACTCTATTTTGATTAAAAAAAATAGAGTTATAGAAAATATATGGATTTTATTAAAGAGTAAATTTTATTTTTTTTCATTTTGAACTTTTTTATCAGCCCATTTCAGTAATTCTAATTCCTAAAGTCTCTCCTAAATTAACAAGCTCTGCTCTTCCAATTTTTTGACCATTAACACTTAAATCAACCCCTTGTTCTGGATGAACGGATAGATCTAATATATTGCCAGGTTGCATGTTCATTAATTTATCTAAAGAAATTTTAAATCTTGCAGCTTCAACTGTTAAAGTAATTGGCATGTTTTGAAGAGGTGATGGATTTTCTTCTTGATTACTTACTTCAACAATTTCTTCATTTGTTATTTCTTCATCTAACTTTGGTATGTCTTTTTCTTTCATATTTTTATTTTCCTCGAAATAGTTTGCAAAATCTAAAATTTTGATTTTACTTTTTGATATTTTAGCTTGGAATATAGGCAAGTTTTGAAGCAATAAAGTTGCTTTACCTTTTGAATGCACAATGTCATATGTACTCTTATCTAAAATCACAAAATCATTGGGTTTGATTTTTTTGAAATCTTCATAGGATAAGGTTACATGCGCAATTTGTGCATTTAAAGTTACCATTAAAGATTTAGATATTTTTTTAGCATAAACAGGCAGGGTATTAATAAAATATTTATTCCAATTTTTTTTAAATTCATTTGTAATTAAGAGTCTTGGGGAAATTTCTTTATTATTTATATTAACATTGAAATCAAGGCTTATCATGTTTTTATTTTCTAAAGATTTTTCAACTAAATTTATGCTCAAATCTTCAAAAAAATTCATATCTTTTAAATAGTTTAAAACATTTAATATAAAATATCTGTAAAAGCCCTCTTTTAAAACAGGTGTAGTAAATGGTTTTTCATTTGGAGCTATTAAGTTTTGAGTTAAAATATCAATATCTTCATTCGATAAAAGTAAAAATATTGTTCCGTCTAAATCTTTAGATTCAAAAGATAAATAAGTATAATCTTTAAAAGAATCTGTTGCTTCCTCTAAAGATTTTACAGATGGTTTTTTTGAAATTATTTTTAGAGTATCTAATTTAAATTTATTTGCTATCAAGGAAGAAAATTCATCAAAATTAAATGGTTTTATTCTAAGAAGAGGAATATTACTTAAGTTTAATAAACTTTTATCTATTTGTTTTAACCATGAATAATTAGTTTGCATATTTTTACCTATTTTGATGATCCTAAATCTGTGTCTTTAGATCCAGTTTTTTCTTTTCTTTTAAATAAAGGTCTTTCGTACTCCGCTTCTAATCTATTTACTTGAAAAGAAAAATTTCCTTTTTTAAAAGAATTATAAAGTCCTTCTAAGTTTTCATTAAACATTGATACTGCTTGATTTGGACCTTTTAAAATTATGTTATATGAATTAGGAGCTGTTGAATATCTATCTAATGTAATTGTAGATCCGTAAAATATTGAATTTTGAAATGCTTTAGAATCTAATATAACTTCTGTTTTAGTAAGTCCTGAAGATTCTATATGTATAATAGTTCCTACCATTTTTTGAAAAAGAGGAGAAATATCAGAGTGCAGATAAGGAGTTAATGGGCTAGTTAATGCATGAGCCTTTAGCGCTATTTCTTTTGGGAATTCTTGCAATACAGAAGGCATCTGAGATGGATGAATTTTTTCTTTGGATTCATCAAAACTTTTCTCTTTTTCTACATCTTTTTGTTTGTAAAGTCCTTTTTCTTCTTTTATTTTAACTTCTTCTTTTTTTTCTTTTGGTTCTTTAGTAGTAATTTTTTCTTCTTCTTTTTTAAAAGGAACTATCTCTTCTTTTTTCTTATGTTTTTTATGATGTGTTTTTTTCGCTTTTTGAGCTTCATCTATAGGCCCTTCCTCAAAAGTCTCATCATCTTTAGGCTGCTTGCTTTTGTATGCTTCATCAGGAGAGGGGAAGCTAGGTGGAGGTGGAGCTTCAAAGTCAGTTTTATCAACATCTTCTTTTTCAAAACCTTTTTCGTATTTTCTTTTTCTTTTTCCTTCAAATTCAGATTCCTTTGCTTTTTTAACTGCTCTTTTGTATTCATCAGAATCAGGTCTAGATTTTTTCTTATTTTTATCTGGCTCTTTTGGTCCTGTTGTTCCTATTTTTTCTACCATGTCATCACCTGCATCCATAATTTATATTAACTTTTTTTCTTATTATCTTTTACTTTTTTTTGTCTTATATGTCTAGCTGCGCTAATTTCATCTAAATGTTTATCTTCTTCTAGAGAAGCAAGATATGCCATCTCTTTTTTCCACTTTTTTTTATGGATATCTAATTTTTCTACATCTTTTTGTTTTTGAAATAGATCTTTTCTTGCAATCTCCACATTTTTAATTGCTTCATCTACATTTTTTTGTTGTTTATCTACTTTATTTTCTTCAACTTCTAGTTTTTCTTTAGCTACATTTAAGTATCTTTTCATATCTATTATTTTATTAGTTTTTTCTCCTTCATCTAATGAATCTCGAAGTTGCTGTAATTTTTCTTCTTTATGTTTTAAGGCTTTATCTCTTATTTTTTCAGCTTTTAATAATAAATCTTCTTCTCTTTTTAAAATGGCTTTTTTTTCTTCTAAAACTTTAGCAGCCATTTCAAATCTTTTTTTCTTAATTGTAATTAGTTGATTTAAAGGATAATTTAAATTTTCCATAATGGTTATGGGAAGAGTGTTTTCATGTAATTTAAAGTATCTTCGAAAGTAGAAGGTTCATCTACTTTTTGTTTTAAAAAATTATTTACTTTATCAATAAACTTTATAGCAAAATCAGCTTCTTTATCAGATCCTGGTTTATATTCTCCAATCCTAATTAAAAGTTCATTTTTTTCGTAATTTGCTAAAACTTGTCTTATCGTATCAATTATTTTTTGATGGTCTTTTGATGTGATTGCATTAATAAGTCTGCTAATTGAGGCTAATATATCAATTGCTGGATAGTGATTTTTTTGTGCAAGAGTATTTGACAAGACAATATGCCCATCTAAAATAGATTTGGTTTCATCAGAAATAGGCTCGTTTATATCATCTCCTGCAACTAAAATAGTATAAAAAGCTGTAATTGATCCAACATCTGAATTTCCTGATCTTTCAAGTAGCCTAGGAAGTGTTGCAAATACAGAAGGAGTATACCCTGCTCTAGCGGGAGGTTCTCCTGCAGCTAATCCTATTTCACGTATAGCTCTTGCAAATCTAGTAATTGAATCCATCATTAATACAACAGATTTTCCCTTATCCCTAAAATACTCTGCAATAGCTGTTCCAACATATGCCGCATTGATTCTAAGCTGAGCTGCTTGATCTGATGTAGATACTATTACAACAGATCTTTTAAGACCCTCTTCACCTAGATCATTTTTTATAAATTCTCTAACTTCTCTCCCTCTCTCTCCAATTAAGGAAATTATATTTACATCAGCATCTGAATTTCTAGCTATCATTCCAAGTAGAGTAGATTTACCAACACCTGCTCCTGCAAATATCCCAATTCTTTGTCCTTTTCCACATGTAAGCACTCCATCTATTGCTTTAACACCTGTAGAAATAGGCTCAGTTATTATTTTTCTTTTAAGTGGGTGTGGAGGGGGATTTATTACGGAATAACTATCTTCAAGATCTAGTTTTTCATTGTCATCTAAATCAATTGGCTCGCCCAGACCATTTAATACTCTGCCTAATAGTTGATCTCCAACTTTTATGCGCATTGGCATTCTAAGAGGGATAACTTCAGAAGAAGGACCAATACCTTGCATATCAGCTAGAGGTGATAAAAAAACTTCGTCTTTTGTGAATCCAACAACTTCTGCAATTAATGGATCTTTTTCTCTTTTTATTAAACAAACCTCTCCCATTTTTACTTGTGGGATAACAGCTTTGATGAGCATTCCAACTACTTCTGTAATTCTACCATGTACAGTTGTAATTTCTATATCGTCTAAGTGAGATAAGATCTTGTCAATTGATTCATTGTTTTCCATAAAAATCTACAATTGGATATCCATCATCCGTTTTAAGGCGTCTACCGTTTTGCTTAATAGTATAGATGAATATTCCATTTCTTGTTGAGCTTGCGCTAACTTTATTTGAATTAATAAAAGATCGCCTGGCTGAAGTTTAGTTCCGTCAGTATTTAGTTTTTTTAATTGCTCTTGTGCTGAGACTAATTGATTTTGACCGTCTGTCACCATAGCTAAATATCTAGCAAGAGGATTTGCGTTAGCAGAAACTTGAGTATTTTCTGGCACCGTAGCTCCCATTTTTTCTGCCGCTGCTTGTAGATGATCATTTGCAGTTGATAATTTAGAGTTTAATAAGTTTTCTTGTGACTTTTTAAATTTTAAATTAGGAGTTTTAAGTTGGTTTTGAACATTTCCAAGAGTGTCTCTCATATTTTGTGTTTGAGATAAAAGAGTTTGAAAATTAGGTGTTGTTGAAATTGTTTCTTTAGATGCTAAATCCATAGGAGAGATTTGTGAGCTGCTAGATGAGCTGGGAGCACTAGGAGCTGTCTCTTTATAACTTTCAAAAGTAGATTTATCAGGTATGTTTTTTGTACCTTCTATGGATTTATCAGGCCTAATTTTACCAGGGCCTTCAGATCTAGTTGGATCAATCGGAGGATTTGGCATAAATTAATCCTTTTTTTTCTTTTTGCCTTCAACTGGACTAGGTTCTTTTTTTACGAATCTATCCACAAAATCAAGGGCTATTTGAGCTAACTTTTTAATATCAGCATTATCTGATTTTAAATTTTGTTCTAATAAATTTTCACCTTTATTTAAATCATTAGGTGTCATTGAAAGCGCTATTCCCATAAATGTTTTAGCCATTTCATTTTTTGGATCTTCTTTTAAAACACCTTCAAATAAAGTAATTGCTTTTTTTAGCTCTAATTTATGTAAGTGTAAATATCCAAATCCAATTTTACTAAGTGGATTTTTGTTATTTAAAATTTCTGCTGCTTTAAATAATCTAATAGAAGACTCTTCATCCATTTGATTTACAGCAATAAAGCCAGATTCCAAAAGCAAGAAGAAATCTTGGCTATATTTTTCTAATACGCTCATTTTTTTTACCTTTTAGTTTAATTATCTACCTTGTTGGTTTGATACAGCATTATTTATAACTTTATTTACCTGATTTATCATGTTTGATATAGATTCTCCAATTTGTGTTACTTGGCTCATTGAAAACTGTACAAGTAAAAATTTTCCAGGGGTAGCATGACAAATAGAACTTGCTAATCCTTTTACTTGCTGTACTACTCTAGACTGAAGTTTCACATAATTTTTTATCAAACTAGAAAAAGAAAGCGTTGCGCCTTTACCTATCATTTTATGCTCCGTGTTTTATGATTTAATAGCTTTTTTTAATACTTTTGACATAGCTTGGTATCCTTGAAGTAAAACTCCAAGTTTATCTAAATCCTTTTTTTCAGCACCTTCTCTAAGATCATTTTTAATACTTGCTATATTCTCTTCTGTTTTTTTTAATAGTTCATCTGCTCTTTTAGGATTTTTTTTAAGATCGATTTCTAAATCAAAATCAAACTTATCATTTTTAGACCCTTCAAGTCCGTACATATTTATTCTCCTTATATTTTTAGCGGCTATAACCTATTTTATACTTTATCTCATCTTTTTCAAGATAAATTTCATTTAGATCAATAGATGTAACTAACAATCCATCTAAAAGATCACCGATAGTTACTATTTTACCGTTAGCTACAACACTTATGTCTCTTCCATCAGATGAAGCATAACCTGTAATTTTATATTTGTTAGAAATATCAATTCGAGCTGCATCTTTAGTTGTTGGAAGTGCTAAATTTTTAACATAGTGGATGCCATTTGTTTTTTTAAGCTCTTCTATTAGCTCAAAAAAAGTATTTTTTTCTTTTTCATTATATCTACCAGCTAGTACTAGTTCATCGGAGATCATTTCAAATGTAATTCCACTTAAGTTGTATTTTTGAAGCATTGAAAAAATCTGCACTTTTAATATCTCATCTATTACAACCATATTTTTTAATTTGTCTAAATAATTAAAGTTTAAATTCACATAGTCTGCTAATGATTCATAGTCTTTTGAAGTATCAACAGAGCCAGATAGTATAAATTCACCATCTTTTGGATTAAGTAAAAATACTGATTTATATGAATTTACTTGGTCTAATACTTGATTAAAATTTTTTACAACAAGTTCATCTATAATTATATTATCTTCTATTTTATTTATAAAATCCAATTGATCAAGAGCATACATTAATTCTTGTTTGTCAATTGTGCTCATTACATGACCTATTAATAAAAGTTCTTTAGAAGATGGAGCAAATGAAAATTCTACATCTTTAAAATCTTTTATGGAATTTGCGATCATCTCGCTTGGATTTTTTATTTTCTCATCTATTTTTGAAGATTTAAAAAGAGAAAAGAAACTAATAAAAACAACGAATACAATAATAAAAATTGAAGATACGAAAATTAAATGTTTTGTAGGTATTTTTTGTTTTTGCCAAACGGAGGGCTCTTTTTTTTCTTCTTTTTCTTTTTTCTCTTCTTTAATTTCAAAAGTTGGAGCAGGAGAGTATATAGTCTCTTCTAAGGATTCTTTAGCAAGTATTAAAAAAGTAGAGGTTCCAATTGTTACTAAATCTTGAGCTGTAATTTCTAATTTTTCTTTAATTGGAGTATTGTTTATAAAAGTTCCATTTTTTGAGTTTAAGTCTTCAATAAAAATATTTCCATTATCATCTACAATAATTTTACTATTTTTTTTAGAAACACTTAAATCTGTAAAAACTATATCGCAAAGATTTGGATCTTTTCCAATTAAATATTTCTTAGATTTTTCAAGTCCAAATTCAGCGCCAGCATTAGGACCTGATATTACTTTTAAAATAAATGGGGTGTCAGAAATTAAAGAAGAAGGAAAGGCATTTTCTTCTTCTTCATAAATTGTTTCATTATTCTCTTCATCAAAAGGGGGTTCTATTTCTACAGGTTTATATTTTTCTGCAATATCTTCTTCATCAAGTATTTTCTCTTCTTCAACTATATCTTCTTCGTTTTTTTCATAAGCAAAGATATTGTCTCCAATTTTTAAAAAATCACCTTCGCTTAACTCTTGTGTTTCTACAACATTTTCGTTTATTTCAAGAGGATTTGTTGATGATAAATTTGTAGCTTTAAACCCAAGGGGAGTTTTTTCTATTTCTAAATGTTTTCTAGAAACTGAAGTATCATCTAAAACAATATCTGATGTATTTGGGTCTCTTCCAATTACTATTTTTTCAACATCTTCTAAATCAAGGATTTTCCCTTTCAGAGGCCCTTCTATTGCGATTAACTTCATTTTTTACCTATAAAATACTTAAATTCATCTTTTCTTTATATTTTTCAACTTCACTTTTGTAGAAATTTATATAATTCACAAAATCTTCTAATTCGTTCCTAAACTCTTTATATTCTATTTCATAATTCATTGTATATAAGAGAGTCAAGAACTTTCCATCTTCGCTAAGCCCTATTTTAGAGCCTCCTGTACCTTGATTAATCAAATTAGCTCTCATTAAATAAATCAATAAATCTTCCTTTTTAGAATCTATCATTTCTATGATATTGCCTTTTAAGAAGATATAAGGTTCTTTATCATATATAGTTATATCTAACTCATCGTTAATAGATAAGGTATACATTTTATCTTTGTTTTTAGTTGGGATATCAACCTTTAATTCGCTGCAAAGTTTCTTGATTTTCTCAAACATATAAACACCTGGCCTACAATCATTTTGATAAATTTTTAAATTCTTTGAAAGAAAAATTTTACTAATACTATTAAAATACTAAATATTAGCAGCTTATGTAATAATATAATTATTAATAACTTATATAATTAACTGAAATTAATATATTTATAATTTATTGTTAACTAATTATTAAGATTGTGTTAACAAATTATTGACAAACTATTAAATATTAACTATACTTAAGTTAAGGCGAGATATAAGTAATAATAATTAGATAATAAAAAGGATTAAGTATGGCTGTTAAAGCAGTAGAACAAGAAGTTATTATAAGACCATCAGATAATACATCTTCAAAGAAGAAGTCTAATAATATGGGTAATGCTAGCGTATTTTTATGTATAGCAGAAGCTATGAAAGACAAATTAGATGATTCTACACAGTGTCTTAAAATGAGTAAAGATGAAAGAGAACAACAGATTATTGAAAATGCACTTCAAAATGCTAAAGATTTAGATGAGTCTAAATTTATGATTGATCAATTAATTAAAGCAGCTCAAAAATCTGGTGATGTAAATTTATCAACTTGGCTTGAAGGTTTAAAAGATACAGTAACTAATTTAATTGGTAAAAGAAATAAAGCATATGCTGACTTTTTAAAATCATTAAAAGAGCTTCAAGCAGATGAGAGTTTAGTTACAAGATTAGAAGATGATATTGCTAAAAATAAAAAATTGTTAACTCATTATGAAAAAGATCTAAAAAAAGCTGTATCAAATCTTCCAGGTAAGTGTGATCTAGAAAGAATTATAGCAGACTCAACATATATAGCATCATATGCAGCGATAATTGAAGCTGAAAAAGCAACTCTTGTAATTGCTAAAACAAAACTGGGAAAGGAAATTTTAGATAATGAAGTTTTCAAAGATTTAGCAGGTGATGGAAATGGAAAAGATTGGCTAGATGTTAGAAATACTATGACAATAATACTAATGAATCCATTAGTTGCTGCTGTATTCGATACAATTGTGACTTTAATAACTGGCGGAAAAGAAACTGGAATACAGCTTATAGATAAAGGTTATGATGCACTTAACAAAGAGATTAAAAAGGGATTAACTTATATAAACAAAAAAATTAATGCTGATTATAAAGATTGGAATTCACCGATTGGAAATTATGTTCAAAATGAAAGCCCATTTGGTATGAATGATCCAGCATTTATTCAATATCCAAGAAAATATTTAGAATTAGTAATGAGATTTGGTGGTGGATATACAGCAGAAGGTCTTTTATCAACGGCATCAATGATAACAAATAATAAGAACCAAGCTTTTGAAAAAGTAAGAGATACCGATAAAGCAAACAGCAAAACATATCTAGAAAAAGCAGAAGCTTTAGATTCGTCTGGATTACATATTGTTGAAAACCAAACTAAAATTGATTCTGAAGAAGCGCAAAAAGCTATCTTACAAAACCAAAAAGCACAAAATGACTTTACTTCAGCAATCGAACAATTAAAAAATATATCAAAAGTTTTTAGCCAAGAAATAAAGTAATAAATAATAAAAAGAAGAGGAAAAAATTATGGTGAAATTAAAAGAAAATATTCCAGATATCACAGGTCTTTTAAACATAGAAGATAGTGATGAAAAAATGGAAAAATTTTCTGAAACTTTAGAAGATGTTCTTAAGTTTTCTGATAATTTACAACATAAAATAGTAAACGGATCTGAAGAAGATAGAAAAGAGATAGAAAAATACTTAGAAAAAATGAAAGAAAAAGTAGAAGAAGAAAAAAACAAACTTTTCAAAATGATTGGTATATCAGAAGAAGAATTAATGGAATTTATAAATAATAAAGAAAACTTTTCAGAAGAAGAATGGAGATCGATGCAAGAAGTAAAAGATCTTGTAAAAGATGCAATGAAAGATCCTTCTAAAGAAAATAAACCAAGGCCTAAATCTAAAAGAGTTAAGGCTAATTGGATACAAAGTTAATAAAAAAATAAAAAGGAAAAAAACATGACAAGTTTAGCAACATATAATCAAAATTCTGATCCTTCAGTAAGCAATCAAGAAAAAAACAATAAATTGATGCTAGAATTATTATGGTCAGATATTGAAAGCAATAGTGGTATTAAAGAGCTTCAAAAATCTCATTATAATATTAAAGATACGGATCCTAGAAAAGTATGTTATTCATTTATCGTTATGATGATTATGGACAAAGTTGGTATTGATCAAACTTCTCAACTTTTAAAAGCTATCGCTGCAGTTGAGAAATTAATCAACAAAGTAGTGGGAGACTTAGCAAAATTAGAAAATTTACTATCAGAACTTGCAGAGCTTAGAGGAACAGTAACAAAGAAAAATCCAAAAGGGAAAGCTTCAAAAAACGATATAAATACATGGCTTAATAAAAAAGGAAGTGATGGTCTTACTAATGGTCAAGAGCTGCAAAAAGTTTGGAAGGATTTATTTGGTGGTGGAAGCCATTCTTTAATGTCTCAGCTTAAAAATGCTTTAAATAACCCGTTTTATAAACAAACAGTTGGAACTTCATATAATACAACATTAGATTTAAATGGGAAAGGCTCACCTTTTGCTAAAAAAGACTGGACATCGGGTGGTAAATCATTTTTAGATTTCTTAAAAGGGGATAATTCAGTAGATGTTGGTGCAATACTATACAAAGTTTATGATGACACATTTAATCATAATACAACAACATCAGGTAAATCTAATACATATATAGATGATATTGGTAATGGTAAAAATACAATGGAGACTGCAAAACAGCTTCAAAACAGTATGTCAACCCAAGAATCTACAGATATGTCGATGTATTCACAAAACTTAACATCATTTATACAAATAGCTCAGCAAATAATACAAACAGCACAAAAAGAAATATCTCAAATGGTAGCGCAGCAAGGTGGTAGATAATAAAGTTAATAATTTAATTAAAAAGTTAATAAAAAATAATAACAAGGAGAAAAAATATGAGTTTAGCTTATAACATAAATGCTATAGGTAGCTCTTCTTCAGCTGTAACAGATTCTAAATCGTTAATTCCTGTTAGTATTACTGAGCAGCATTACGAAATAACTAATAATAAAAGAAAGAAAAGTACTGAAAGGATTTTACTGAAATTAGAAAAAAAACCAAATGTATCAATGACTAGAGAAGAAATAGTTAGAAGATTTAAAGAAAACTATAATTCATTAAATAAAAAAGAAAAAAAAGAATTATTAAATTTTTTAAGTCATTTTAATAATTCATCAAATGACAAGGGCAATATTATAGATAATAACATTCAAAATATCATGATGATTATCTCCAAAGTTTGGGGACAAAATATGCAAACTCAAGGTATTGATGAAGAGCAGCAAGCGAATGACATTAAACTATGGCAATCTTTTTTAGATACAGCTCAAAAATCTTTAAAAAATAATTTTAATAAACTAGGTGATTTAGAAAGTAAAAAAGCAGGCGCTGGGAAATGGTGGACTTATGCAATTATTGTAGCTACTGTAGCAGCGTGTATTTTAATTCCAATGGCACTTGAACTAGCCCCTGAATTAATGGCTGTCGAGGCAGCAGAAGGAGGCATAGAAGCTTCAACAACAAGTACTGTAGCTATGGCTTCTGATACAGGAACAGTTACAGCAGAAACAAATCCAGTAGCAATAGGAGGAGGAGATGTTAGAAGCGCAGATGAAATAGAAGCAGCTTCTCAATCAACAAGAACTCTAGAAAAAACAAATTGGAGTAGGTTTAAAAGTTTTTTAAATACTTGTAAAAAAACAAGAGCCGGCTTTAGAGGTTTAGGTAAAGGATTGCCAATGGTTCTCCCTGCAGTTATGGTTCCATATATGCTAATTAGTGCTATAGACCCAACTGCGGTTCCTCATCCTAAAGGACAGGTAGATCAATCTAAATTAGAAAAAGCTGCTACTAAAAACCAAATAGTAACAAATATTACAAATGATATGAACAATAGAATACAAACTAACGCTAAAAGGGCGTCTGATGACTCTCAAAACGTTCAACAATCATCAGGGTATGTGCAACAAGCAATAAACGAGCTTGGAATAGCCATGAGCATAAGAGTATAAGGAGGATAATATGGCAATAGATATAGTAGATGTTACACAAACAAAAAATAAATCAGACGCTATAAGTGAATATGATCTTATAAAGCTTTTTGGTAAAACATTTGGCAGAGAAGCTATGTTAATGGTAACTTTAGGGGACATAATAAATTTTTTAGCTAGTAAAGTTTCAGATATAGATAGATATTTAGCTCAATTAGCAAATGGAGATAGTCCTTTAAATTTTTTAACTCCAGTAGCTAACAAAATGATAAAAAGTAATAGTCCCGCTGCTAAAGTAATAGGAGGACGGCTTAATTCATTAATAAACCTGCCAGCTCATAATATGGCTAATAACGCAGCTATATTAGCATCTGTTACATTATCATTAGGTATGATTTCTACACCATTTAATGTAGTGGATGAAGAAAATGCATTAAATAAATCTGCTGCAGGGAAGTTAATTAAGGGTTTAATGAGCTTAGGAGAAACAGTAAATTTAAGAGTAGGATCTTATGCGTCATTAGTTGCTGCATATTACAAACTTAGTTATGTAAGAGCGCAGTCTACAATTGTAAAATTAAACGGTTTAGTAGAGCTATATAATAAGCAATCGAATTTAAATAAAGAAAACATTGATAGCGCTTCAGAAACAGAAAAAGCTCTTATGGATTCTGTTAAAACAGATATTCAAGCGTCATATGATGCTGAAACAAAAAAATTATATTTTAAATAATAATAAATAAGGAGAAAAATTATGCCACAAAATCATTTAAACGAAGATGATGCATTGCAATATGCAAGAGCATATTTACCATCGATAATAATGAAATTAGATAAGAGCTTGGATGCTCTAAGATCTGCTCAACAAGATTTTATGAAAGTTGCAATTGATAATGCTTTTGCTGTTGCTACAACAATATTAATTTCAGGTGTAGCAGATGCGGGTATTAACTTGATAAGTTATGGAGGAACAACTTTTAACTTATCTAAAATGGATAAAGAAAGTCAAAATATTTCAAAAGAATTAGAACAAAATAAGAACGCGGAAAAAACTCTTGACTCATCTTCACCAACCTTTACGAGAGATAAAATAGATTTAAATTACCAAAAAGATGAACTTAACACAAACCGAACAAAACTTATGAATAATGCTCAATTTAATACAGCAAAATGGCAATATTTAGCGCAAGGACTTGGAACACCTGTAAAATCAATGTCTGAAGCTGCTAAAACAAAAGCTGAAGCTACCAAACAAATAGTAGATCAATTAAATCAACTTACAGATGGAGCTTATCATAAAATAAACTCTGAAACTATAAATAAATTAATTAGCGTTGATTTCTTATCAGGGTTAATAGCGTTATCTCAAGTACAAATGAGATAATATAAATTAAAATTTCTCTTCTTACAAAAACAAGCTTTGATCTTAACAATCAAAGCTTTTTTTATTTATCTATCATTAAATTAAAACAATTCTTTGGGGTATATAATTTAAAATTTTGAATATTTTGAGTTTTATTTCCATCATAGATAATAGCTCCATCAATTGCTTTTTTAGACTGTTTATGAAAATAATTTAAGTTATTTAAAAAAGATGGATTAAAAGTCTTAGAGCTTTTGATTTCGATAGGAATCAAATTTGAACCTTTTTGATATAATAAATCTATTTCTTTTCCAGAGATATCTCTATAAAAATAAAGTCTTGGATCTAACGCTTGATTGTATCTTGCTTTTATAAGCTCCATAACTATAAAGTTTTCAAATAAATTACCATACAACGAATCACTTATTAACTGTTTTTTAGTTTCAATTCCTAAAAGATAGCAAGCAAGACCTGTATCTACAAAATAAATTTTAGGAGCTTTGATAAGTCTTTTTCCAAAATTTTCAAAATAAGGTTCTAATTTCACTAAAATATAAGTAGCTTCTAATACAGCTATCCACTCTTTTATGGTGGTAGAAGATACTCCAACATCAACAGCAAGAGATGCATAATTGATCAGTTGTCCAACTCTACTAGCTATTAATTTAATAAATCTTTCAAATAATACAATATCTTTAATTTGCAGAATTTCTCTAATATCTCTTTCTACATATGTTTGAAAATAACTGCTATAAGCATTGGATATAGGTAGATTTTCTTTATAAATTCTCGGATATCCTCCTTTTAAAATTATATCTTCAACACTATCTTTAATATTTGTATTTTCTATCTCTTGCATGCTCAAAGGAAATAATTTTAAAATACTTGTTCTACCAGCTAAAGATTGAGAAATAGCTGAATGTAATTGTGCTTGGTGGGATCCTGTTAGGATAAACATGCCTTTTTTATCCTCTTCATCAACTTTAACTTGAATATACGATAATAGATTAGGGGTTCTTTGTACTTCATCTAAAATAGCTCCATTTGGATAAGCTTGCATAAAACTTTTAGGGTCTAAAGAAGCAAGAGATCTATTATCAAAATCCTCCATGTTTACATAAGGCTTATTCGGAAAAGCTTTTTTTACTAAAGTAGTTTTTCCAGATTGTCTAGGACCTAAAATTGTTATAACAGGGTATTTTTTTGCAAGCTCTTGAATATAAGATGTTAAAATTCTTTTATACATAATCCCTCTTTAGATAATCTCAAGTACAATCTTAGATTATCACAAGTTGTACTTTAGATAAAGTAAATAAATAATTTTAAAAAAAGGAGGTTTATTTTAATATAAATATGAATTATTTGAATTTAAGCGGATCTTTTGATTTGAGCTTTAGAGTTATTTTCTATTGCATCTTTATCTATTAAAATCTCTTTAATAGTAGGATCTGATGGTGTTTCAAACATAAGATCACGAAGTAGATTTTCTACTATCATTCTAAGAGCTCTAGCTCCAGTTCCTGTTTTTTTAGCTTTAGTAGCAATAGCATCTAGTGCATCTTTAGTAAAAGACAGTTCTACACCTTCTTCTTTAAATAGCCCTATGTACTGCTTAATTATAGCATTTTTAGGCTCTGTTAGGATATGTACTAAATCTTCTTTGGTAAGTTCATTACAATTAGCGATAGAGTTAAATCTACCAATAAATTCAGGAATAAGCCCAAATTCTATTAAGTCTTCAGGTTCTACTTGAGATAAAAGATAATTTATTTCAGTTCTATCAAATTTTTTAGACTCTTCTGCTTTGAAACCAATAGTTCCTTTTCCCAGTCTTTTAGCTATTATTTTATCTAAATGTACAAAAGCTCCACCTGTGATAAATAAGATATTTTCGGTATTTAATTTGATGTATTCTTGTTGGGGATGTTTTCTACCACCTTTTGGAGGTACATTTGCAATGGTTCCTTCAACTATTTTTAATAACGCTTGCTGCACTCCTTCTCCGGATACATCTTTTGTTATAGATACATTACCTGTAGTTTTTCTAATTTTATCTATTTCATCTACATAGATTATCCCATGCTCTGCTCGCTCTACATCAAAATCAGCATTTTGAAGTAGTCTTAAAAGAATGTTTTCAACGTCTTCTCCAACATACCCAGCTTCTGTAAGTGTTGTAGCATCGCATATAGCAAAAGGAATATCCAATAAATTTGCTAAGGTTCTTGCCATAAGTGTTTTTCCAGAACCTGTAGGACCAATTAATAAAATGTTAGATTTTATATATTCTATACTTTTTTCTTTATGAAGGTTGCTAATTCTTTTGTAATGATTATAAACAGCAACAGCTAAAGTCTTTTTAGAGTTATCTTGCCCTATTATATACTCATCTAATTTTTCTTTAATTTCTTTTGGTTTTAAAATTTTAAGTTCATGAGGAGTATGTTTTTTTTCTACAATATTCATACAAAGAGAAATGCATTTATCACATATAAATGCATTGGGTCCTGATACTAATTTATCAACTGATTCTTCATTTCTTCCGCAAAAAGAACAAAGTGCTTCACTTTTTTTATTCATTGTTTTTTAGGGGGCTGTGCTATTTTATCTACAATTCCATATTTTATCGCATCATCTGCTGACATATAAAAATCTCTATCTGAATCTTTAATAACTTGTTCTAAAGGTTGTCCTGTTTTTTTAGATAGTATTTTAGCTGTTACTTCTTTTTGAACTAAAATTTCTTTTGCTTGAATAGATATATCCTCTGCTGTTCCACCAACTCCACCGTATGGTTGGTGTAGCATTATTCTACTATTTGGAAGAGCATGTCTTTTGCCTTTTGTGCCGGATGCTAGTAAAAGAGCTGCTATTGAAACTGCTTGACCAATACAGTATGTATTAATAACACATCCTAAAAATTCTATAGTATCTAAAATAGCAAGACCTGCTGTTATATGCCCACCTTGTGAATTGATATAAATATTAATATCCTTTTTTGGGTCTTCCATTTTTAAAAATAAAAGCTGCGCTATAACAACATTTGCTACTTGATCATCAATTCCTGTTCCTATAAATATAATTCTATCTTTTAAAAGACGAGAAAATATATCCATGGATCTTTCACCTCTACCGGTGTCTTCTATTACATATGGGGTAAGTGACATTTTTATAACCTCTTAAATTAACTCTTTAACTTATTAATGTATCAACTTTTGCTAGAATTATCAAGCACATAGTCTTGAGATTTTTTTAATACCAATCTAGAAAGAGCTAAAGCATAGGTATCTTTTGGAATATTTTTTGGATCAGGGATTTGAGTATTATTAGATGCTCTAAATATCATATCTAAAGCTTCTTTTTTTATTTCATCATCTGAAATATTTATTTCTTGATCTTTTATTATCTGTTTAGAAATATAAAATATTTTAATAGCTTCAACTGAATGTTTTAAAAGATCTTTTTCAACCTGTTTTTTGTCTTTGTCATTCATTTTATCATATTTTACTTTGAAGGATGGATCTTTTAATAATGATTGCTTTCTGGATTCAACTTCTGTTTTTAAAAGATTTTCTGGAAGTTCAAAATCATATGATAATAAAAATTTGTTTACTGCTTCTCTTTTTTCTTTATTTGCTCTATCAATGTTTTGCTTAACTAGCATCTCTTCTATATTTTTTTTAAGATCTTCAACGTTTTTAGATCCCATTTTAATTGCAAATTCATCATTAAGTTCAGGTAAAAGAGCTTTTTCAACTTTTTTAATTGCGATTTTTACTTTTTTCTTTTGAAATTCTTTTTTTTCTTTTTCAGTAGCACTAGCATCAGGTTCTGAATATCCTTCAATATCATCGCCAGCTTTTTTCCCTATAACTAATTTCTTCATCCATTGAGCCATAGATTTATCTGTTACTTCAAACCTAGTATCATTAAATACTTTAACAGGAGGGTCTATATCTAAAGATTCTAAATCTAGAATAAGATAATCACCTTCTTCTACAGGTTCGTTTTTATCTTCAAATTTAGCAAAGAAAAAAGATGCTTGGCGCAGTGCTTCATCAACTTCTTTTTTTGTAACTTTTTTTTCTTTTATTTTTGGTTCTTTAAATTTTGTAGGATCTATTTTAGGAATTTCAGGTTCTGTTTCATAAGAGTAGGATAATTCAGCGCCATCTTTTATTGAGTATTCTTTTATATTAAAAACAATTCTAGAACTATTTCCAAGTATGGGTAGTTTTTCTTTTTTATGAGCTTCTACAAATGCTAAATCTGCAATTTTTTTCTCCCATTTTTCTTTTAAAATTTGGGGATGTTTTTTTTCGATCATTTCATTTGGTGCTTTACCTTTCCTAAATCCTGGAATAGAAACTTCTTTTTTCAAATCCTTTATTGCTTCATTTTTTGCTTTTTTTATTAAAGAAGCTGAAGCTTTAATAAATAAATCAGTTTTACAATTTGGTTTTTTTTCAATTTTTATTTCAATTGTATCTTTTTCCACATCTTAACCTTTTATATATATATAGAAAGCGGGTGATGAGGTTCGAACTCACGACCCTCACGTTGGCAACGTGATGCTCTACCGCTGAGCTACACCCGCAAAAATAAGTGATTTAAAGTATAATTTTTTTAAATTTTTTATACAAGAAACAAAATTTTCTTAGCCTAATTATTAAATATTTAGTTTTTGAACTTTTTATAATAAAATTTCATTTTTTTTAAATTTTATTTTTAAATTTTAAGTTATTTATTATAAGGGTTTTAAAAAACGATTTTAATATCACTTAACCAGTATGTCTGTATATTATCGACATACTGGTTAAGATATTGTTGACAAATAAACCAGTAAGTCGATAATATATAGACATACTGGAGGGGTTTTGTGAGTGATATAATTAATGAAATTAGAAAAAAAGCTAAAACAGAAGAAATAGATTATCTTTTTTTAATGGATTGTTTATCAAATTATAAAAGACCAAGGGATAAATTAAGTAATTTGTTAAAAACAAAAAAAATTATTCGTGTTAAAAAAGGAATATATGTTTTTGCAAAGGAATATCGTAAAAGACCATATAGTCTTGAAATATTAGCAAATCTTTTATATGGGCCGTCTTATGTTTCATTTGAATATGCTCTTTCATTTTATGGATTGATACCTGAAACCACTATAAGAATTACAAGTGCAACATTAGGAAGAAATAAATTTTTTTCAACTTCTGTTGGAGAATTTATTTATCATCATCATCCTTTAAAAAAATATATACCTGGAGTGGTTTTAAAATCTATTGATGAAAATACTAATTTTCTAATAGCAACAAAAGAAAAGGCAATTGCTGATTGTATAGCAAAATTAAGTGCGTTTTCCAATAAAGAAGATCTTTTGCAATATTTGATAGAATCAATGAGAATTGATTCTAAAGATATTTTTTCTTTGGATAAGTTATTATTCTTGGAAATAGCAAAAAATTTTAAAAATATAAATGTGGATTTGTTATGCAAAATTTTAATGAAATAAATGCTCCAGAAGCACTTTTACAAATGTTGAATAGATATAAATTAGAAAGTATTCAAGATTATAAAAATGCTATTAAAGAAATCGTTCAAGAGATAGCTCTTTTAGGGCTTTGGAGAGCTAAATTTTTTGAAAAAGCTGCTTTTTATGGAGGAACAGCTTTAAGAATTTTATATCAATTAGATAGATTTTCTGAAGATCTAGATTTTTCCTTACTAAAGCCTAATAAAAATTTTGATTTAGGCTTATATGAAAATTTTATAAAAAAAGAGCTTGAAGGATTTGGATTTTTAGCAGAAGTTGAAAAAAAGAAAAAGACAAAACAAAGTGCAATTGATTCTGCCTTTATAAAAATAAATACTATCGAACACCTTTTATTGATTGGAATGCCAAAAAATGTTACCCAAAATATTCATCCAAATGAGTTAATAAAAATACGCTTCGAAATTGATACAGATCCTCCTTTAGATGGGGGGATTACAAAAAACTCATTGTTACTATTGCCTTATCCTTTTACAGTCAAATCTTTTAGATTAGAAGATCTTTTTGCTGGAAAAGTTCATTGCGCTCTTTGTAGAGAATGGAAAGGTCGGGTTAAAGGAAGAGATTGGTATGATTTAATTTGGTTTGTTTCAAGAAATGTCTCCTTAAATGTAACTTATCTTGAAAAAAGAATGATTCAAAGTGGGTTTTTAAATAATAAACAAAAAATCACTAAAAAAATACTTGTAGAAATGTTTGATAAAAAAATAGATAAGTTAGATATAGAATCGGCAAAAAACGATATTATCAATTTTATTAAAGATTCTTTCCAATTAAAACTTTGGTCTAAAGATTTTTTTAAACAAATAATTAGAAAAATAAATATTTTGAAATAATTTTTTTTCAAAACAATCTTTTTTATTTTAATTCAATATTTTTAATTTTTTTTTTAAAACAATTAAAAAAAAATTTAAAAAGTTCTTGGCAAACTTTAAAAAAAGGTGTAAAACTAAAACAAGGTGATCACTAATATAAAAAAAGAAGAAAAAATAATATGTTTAACTTTAGAAAATTAAAATTAGACTTTTCTCCTAATCTCTTGAAAGAGGGAAAACAGATATTTGATAAAAAAAGAGTTGTAACAGCTAAAATTTTAAAATTAGATAGTGATATAGTTAGATTTTCTGCAAAGGTAGTTGGTAAATATGAAAATACCTATGAAAGTGAAATAGAAGTAGATAGATTTGAATCTGAGACCATACATTCTAATTGCGATTGTACTCATAAATATGATTGTCAACATATTGCAGCTTTAATTTTTTATTTAGAAGATAATATTGATTCAATACTTCTAAATTTTTCTAAAGATAGTAAAGTAAATCATGATATTGATTCAGAAATAAAAGAAAAAATTCAAATAGCTGAAATAAAAGTTGAAGAGAAAAAAGATAAACATTTGCAAAAACAAATTTTACAGGAATATGTAAATGCTTCAAATATTTTATCTACAGCTGATTTTTTTCTAGCAACAGAAGATAATAAAATTTCAAATGCTGAATTATCTTTTATATTTAACCCAAAATCTTTAGATGAAAACCAAAAGTTTATAGATTTTACGCTAGCACTTAGACTTCCTGGAAGGTCTAAACCTTTAAATGTTCCAAATGTTAGAACTTTTTTAGAAGCGCTAAGATATATTGAACCTATAATACTTGGGTCTAAAAAATATTTTTTTTCAATAGATGCGTTTAATGATGTTGAAAAAATGATTTTAAATCTTTTACTTTTTTCGGCTAGGTTTAATGAAAATTTAAATAATGAAAGAGCTCAAAGAATAGCTAAAATATCAATTGAAGATTTTGGCACTCTTCTTTCTAAGGTACATGAAATAGCTAGCAAAAAAAATCCAAATAGAAGTCTAAAAGATTTATCTGAAGATTTACCAGAATTGCCTTCAATATTTATTTCAAATTTAGAAAACCCACTTAGTTACTCTTTTTCTCATTCTAAAGTTAAATTTGATTTGCATTATTTAAATGAACCTTCAAAAGTTTTATTAAATCCATCTTTTATTGCAGATCAAAATGTGATAAATATTAAAGAAGCTAAACTTTTTGAATGCGCAAGTCCTGGAATGATTTATGAAAGAGTTTATTATAAATTTGATAAATCAATTAAAAGAGCTCATTTAAAAAAGTTAGATGAAATAAGAGATATGACAATTCCAGAAGCTTTATTTGGAACTTTTGTCGAAAACTCACTTCCTGAACTTCAAAGATTTGCTAGAGTTGATAATTTAGATGTTATAAATAGATTTATAACGCTTCCATATACTAAAAATTTAAGTGCTAGATGTTCACTTTCTTATTTAGAAGATGAGCTGGAAGCTACCTTATACTTCATATATGAAGATAATGAAATAAAGTCATCTAGCAAGAATTTAAATTATGATAGTATATCTAAATTCATCACAGAAGAAGGTATTGTTGCAAGAAATTTAGTATCAGAAAAAAAGATTATAGAAGAACTATTTCAAGACTTTGTATTTAATCCAGAAGCAGGTGTTTATGTATCAAAGTCAGAAAAGAAAATAGTTGAATTTATGACTGAGATAATTCCTAAAAATCAAGATAGAATAAAATTTGAATGCCCACAAAATTTACTTGATCAGTTTGTTTATGATGAAACTAAATTCACCCTGGATTTAGATGTTTCAGAAATGCATGGTCATTATAAATTTGATCTTAAAGTAGAAGGTGATTTAAAAGGTGTAAAATTTGATCTTATATTTGATTGTGTTGCTGCTAATAGATCATTTATTGAACTTGCTCATCTTAAAAAAAGAAATAATTCTAGATTTTCTAAAATTTTAGTTTTAGATTTAGAAAAAATAGAAAAAATTGTAAATGTTTTTGATGAAATTGGAATAAAAAAAATAACAGATCATAAAGAAAATAGACCTCTATGGTCAATAATTGCAATTGAAGAAAAATTATTTAAAGATCTTCCAATTAAATTTTCTATATCTAAAAAATTATTAGATATAAAAAAATCAATGTTAGGACTTAATAAATTTAATCCATCAGCTATTCCAAGTGATATTAAAGCAGATTTAAGAGAATATCAAAAAGAAGGGGTTTATTATTTAGAGCGTCTTCGTGGCATGTATTTAAATGGGCTTCTAGCAGATGATATGGGCCTTGGTAAAACACTTCAGGCAATAATTGCAATTTCACAGATTAAAACTAAAATCAATAAACCATCAATTGTGGTATGTCCAACATCTCTTTTATATAATTGGAAAGAAGAATTACATAAATTTAATCCAAAATTAAAAGCTGTAATTATTGAAGGAGTTCCTCAAAATAGAAAAAAAATTATTTCAACAATTAAAAATTATGATGTTATAATTACTTCCTATACTCTAATGCAAAAAGATATAGATCAATATAAGGATATTGATTTTGCATATACTATTTTAGATGAAGCTCAACATATAAAAAATAGAGCTACTCGAAATGCTAAATCTGTAAAAGAGATAAATTCAACTTATAAACTTATTTTAACAGGTACACCAATAGAAAATTCATTAGATGAGCTATGGTCATTATTTGACTTTTTAATGCCAAGCTTCTTATCTACTTTTGATAGATTTTCTGAGAGATATTTAAAACAATCCTCAAAAGATCATTCAAAAAATTTAGAGCATTTAAAGAAAAAAATATCTCCATTTATTTTAAGAAGAATGAAAGAAGATGTATTAAAAGATCTTCCTCCTGTTAGCGAAATTGATTATCATTGTAAATTAGAAGGCTATCAATTAGAGCTTTATAGATCTTATGCACAAGAGGCTAGACAAGAACTTACAAAACTTGTGAATAAGCAGGGATATCATAAAGTTCAAATACATGTACTTGCAACACTTACTAGATTGAAACAAATATGTTGTCATCCAGCAATTTTTGCAAAAGAAAAAGCAGAAGTTGGAGATTCAGCAAAATATGAAATGTTACAAGAATTGATATCTAACTTAATCGATGGTAATCATAAAACTGTAATATTTTCGCAATACACAAAAATGCTTCAAATAATGAAAGAAGACTTTAAAGAAAGAGGTATTAATTACTCTTATTTAGATGGTGCTACAAAAAATAGACTTGAAATTGTAAAAGAATTTAACGAAAATAAAGATATTCCAATATTTTTAGTCTCCTTAAAAGCTGGAGGTGTTGGATTGAATATTACAGGCGCTGATACTGTAATACACTATGACATGTGGTGGAATCCAGCTGTTGAAAATCAAGCAACAGACAGGGTTCATAGAATTGGTCAGAAAAAATCTGTTTCAGCTTATAAGCTAATTACTGTAAACTCAATAGAAGAAAAAATTGTAGAAATGCAAAAAAGAAAAAAAGGTCTGGTTAAAAAGATAATAGCTTGCGATGATGAAGCTATTACAAAACTTACTTGGGATGAAGTTTTAGAACTTTTGCAGATATAAAAAAGGAAAATAAAAGCTATGCTTACAAAAGATAATTTGAATTTGAAAGAGTTTTATTTAAAAACAAAAAAAACCATTTTGAATAGATATACAAAAATTCATTCTTTATTCACATCAGATATTGGAATTGATCTTGGAACAGCAAATACTTTAGTTTTTGTAAAAGGTAAAGGTATAGTTCTAGCAGAACCATCTGTGGTAGCTGTTGATTCAACAACCAATGAAGTTTTAGCAGTAGGTCATAAAGCAAAATCTATGCTTGGAAAAACACCTAGAAAAATACATGCTGTAAGACCTATGAAAGATGGTGTAATTGCTGATTTTGAAATAGCAGAAGGAATGCTTAAAACCCTAATTAAAAGAGTAACACCTTCTAGAACTTTATTTAGACCAAAAATATTAATAGCAGTACCTTCTGGTATAACTGGAGTTGAAAAAAGAGCTGTAGAAGATTCAGCGCTTCATGCAGGAGCTCAAGAAGTAGTATTAATAGAAGAGCCAATGGCAGCGGCTATTGGAGTTGATCTACCTGTTCATGAACCTTCAGCTAATATGATTATAGATGTTGGTGGTGGTACCACAGAAATAGCTATTATTTCTCTTGGAGGAATAGTAGAATCAAGATCTCTTAGAATAGCAGGGGATGAGTTTGATGATTGTATTATGAATTATATGAGAAGAACATATAATTTGATGATAGGACCTAGAACAGCAGAAGATATTAAAATGACAATAGGTTCAGCATATCCTCTTGGAAACAACGAACTTGAAATGGAAGTTAGAGGAAGAGATCAAGTAGCAGGTCTTCCAATTACTAAAAGAATCAATTCAGTAGAAATAAGAGAATGTCTATCAGAGCCGATTCAACAAATTATTGAAAATGTTAAATTAACCTTAGAAAAATGCCCCCCAGAACTTGCAGCAGATTTAGTAGAAAGAGGAATGGTATTAGTGGGAGGAGGAGCTTTAATTAAAGGGCTTGATAAAGCATTAATTAAAGAAACAGGACTTCCTGTATTTGTAGCGCCCAATCCGCTTCTTGCAGTTTGTTTAGGAACTGGTAAAGCACTAGAATATTTAGATAGATTTAAAATAAAAAAATAATTTTTATTTTAATTTATCCATATCAAAAATAGATCTAATATATGAGAGCTTTAATCCAAAGAGTTGAAGAGGCATCAGTTGAAGTAGATGATAAAATAGTTAGCCAAATAGATAGTGGCCTTCTTATTTTTATCGGGTTTCATAAAGATGATAAAAAATCAAATATTGATTATTTAATTAATAAAATTATTAATCTAAGAATTTTTTCTGATGATAATGACAAGATGAATCTATCTATAAAAGATAATAGTAAAAGTGTTTTAATAGTATCTCAATTCACTTTATATGGGGATGTAAAAAAAGGAAGAAGACCTAGTTTTATTGATTCTTTAGATCCTAAATTAGCAAATGAATTTTACATAGAATTTGTAAATTCTATGAAAAAAGAAATTAAAAATGTTCAAACAGGGATATTTCAAGCAAAAATGAAGGTCCATCTTATAAATGATGGACCTGTAACTTTTATAATAGATTCAAAAGATTAGATAGCAAGAGGTCCTACTAATATTAATTCTTTTTCGTAATTTGCCATTGATCTTTTAAAATCTTCAATATTACCTTGCGGTTTTCCTAGTCTTTTATTTAATTCGCTTGTCAAAGAGGCTATATTCTCTTGATAATATTTTTGAGCAGATTCTTGTAGTTCATTTATAAACAGATTATAATTAATAGAACTAAATCCTTTATTAATAGCTTTCTGTCCTAATTCTTTATAACTTTTATAAAACACAAAAGAACCATAGGGAAGTGTTTTATAATATTCTTTTCCAATTTCAGTAAGAGTTTCATCGAATTTTCTATTTTGTCTTTCTACTAATTTTTTAAAATCATCATTTAAAAAAGTAGTAGATGTGAATCTCATTAACTGAATAAATGTATCATAAGTTTCTTTAGTATCTGGAAGATCTTTTCTTGAAGCAAAGGTATTTAAATCTTGAAATGCTTTAAGTAATTCAATTTTTTCTTGAACATATCTATATGTAGCTAAAGATCCTTTTCTTCTAGTAATATCTATAGGACACTTTTCTATTGGTTTATAATTTTTAACTTTACCACTGTCTTTTAAATATATTCCTAAAGTCGTTAAAAAATATATAATTAATTGATATTTTTTTAATTCATCTTGAGTTAATTTTATTTGTGGATCTTTATCGCCAACTCTAAATTTTATTCCATTTTCTTTAATAGAATCCATTAATTCAAAACCTAGAGTAATTAATTTTTCTCTATATTTATCGATATCAATTTTACTATCTTTTAAGTTTTTTATTACTAGTTCTAAATTAGCATGAAAGTTATCTTCTGTAAGAGATTTTTCTAAATAATTTGTTAAAATTTGAATGCTTTGTGGATTTTGAAATATATCTTGGATTTCTTCTAAAGTACTTTTAAATTTATCATTTAGAGAATGAAGATATATATTTTTATAATTATTTTTTTGCAAAGCTTTGAAATTATTAATAAATCTTTGGTATTGATTAATGTTAGTATTAAAATAATCAGAATCTATTAGAGTTAATAGGAATTTATAAATTGTTTTATTTATTTCTACGTCTGTCCCTTCTGTTGTAAGAATCTGTATTTTAGCTTTAAGCGTATTTATACTTTCTTGAAATCTATCTATATTAAAATTTGGATCTTCTTGTAATTGTCTTAAAATAAACGCTTCACTTAATTGATCCATATTTGTTAATTCACAACCGAAAGTTTCTCTAAAAGTTGTTTGTAAATTATTTTCAAAATTTCTTTTTTCTATAAGCATAGCTTTATTATAAAATCTTTCATCAATTTTACTTATCACATAATCTAAAGAAATTTTTGCGTAAGCAATTTCAGCTATGCGAGTATTCTTTTCTTCTTCAGATATATTAATTTTATGTTTGAACCACGTTAAATCATGAGTATCTGGATCTACATATTTTGATAATAAATTATTTTGAGCGGCTTGATTAATATCTTCTTTTAAAGTATTAATTTGTGGCATTAATGTAGCAGTAATATATTGATGAACTTTTAGAGCGGTATTTTCATCAAGATCTCTTAAAGTTGGGGAAAGATACATGTCTAAAGCATCTATTTTGTGTCCAGTTGCACTTTGGGTGAAAATTTCTCTAATGTAAAAATCGTTAAGACCACTAGCTGAATCTTTTATAATTCTCTCATATAAATCTTTTTCGATATCATGAAGTCTTCTTTGTGTTGTTAATTTATACGAACCTGCTTCGGGTAGTATGTTAAAGCTCATTTTATTTACCTCTATATAATTTTATATTAAATTATTAAATGTTAATTTAATTTGCTGTAATTATAGCACTAATAATATTAATAATTAAAGAAAAATAATAATTAGTATTATTAATATAATTAATTAATTAATAATTAATTATTTTTTTTCTATAAAAGTTATTAGGGAATTATTGATAAATTTTTAAATATGTTTTTTCAAATTTTAAATAAAAAAACCTGCATTTATAGCAGGATTTTTTATAAAAATTTAAATAAGATTGATAAAATTTTTAATATGAAAATATATTTTCTTTTTTAAAGAAAAACTCTATTTCAATTTCAGCGTTTTGAGTAGAGTCAGATCCATGTACAGCATTTTTTTCAATGTCAGTAGCAAATTCTTTTCTAATGGTTCCTTCTTTTGCTTTTTTAAAGTCTGTAGCTCCCATAATCTCTCTATTTTTTTCAACAGCATTTTCACCTTCTAAAACCTGTACTACAACAGGAGATGATGTCATAAATTCAACAAGTGATTCATAAAAAGGCTTGTCTTTATGTACCATATAAAATTTTTTAGCATCTTCTTTTTTTAAATGGACCATTTTTAAAGCAATTATTTTAAGGCCATTTTCTTCAAATTTTTGTAAGATTTTTCCAATTACATGTTTTTTTACAGCATCGGGTTTGATTATTGATAAAGTTTTTTGTGGCATATATTTCTCCTAAATAATAAATTTTTAGCTATATTATAAAAAAACGAATATTTTTTCCATGAGTTATCAAGATTATATAGATAAAAACAAAGTAAAAAAAATTTTAATTATCAAATGCAGGCATTTAGGGGATACTCTTCTTACTACTCCAGTATTTTATAATTTAAAAAAAGAATTAAAAAATGTAACCATCGATGCTTTTGTATATAAAGATTCTCTTGAAATATTAAAAAATAATCCATACATAGATAATATTTTAACTTATGATAGAAATATTAAAAAACTATCTATATTTAAAAAGTTAAAAAAAGAATTTGAAATTATAAAAAAAATTAGAAATGAAGGATATGATTTAATAATTAATCTAACAGAAGGCGATAGAGGTGCTATATACTCTTTATTTTCAAAGGCTAGATATAAAGTAGGCATAGATCCTAAAAATAGCGGATTTTATAAAAAAAGAAGTATATATACCCATTTAGTTAAAGTTCCAAAGGGGCCAAGACATAGTATAGAAAAAAATTTAGATGCTATTCGAAGAATTGGCTTTTTTCCAAAATTAGAAGATAGAAAGCCCATATTTGTAATTAGTGAAAGAGCTAAAAAAAAATCTTTGCAAATACTTGAAAATTATAAATTAGAAGATAATAAATATATTTTAATTCATCCTACTAGTAGGTGGAGATTTAAGTGTTATAATAAGTTTGATAAGTTAATTGAAGCGCTACTTAAAAAAAATGAAAAAGTTGTTGTTGTAAGCGGAAAAGATCCTTATGAAATTAAGATGGTAGATAATATTATAAAAAATAAAGACGTTATAAACCTAGCTGGGAAAGTCTCAATTGAAGAGCTTTGTTATTTAATAGATAAATCAAAAGTATTCTATTCCATCGATTCCATGTCTTTTCATTTAGCAAATACTATTGATGCTAAAGTAATAGCTTTATTTGGTCCTTCTTCTGAAATAAATTGGGGGCCTTATCTAAATAAAAATGCAACTGTAATCACAAAAAACTTGCCTTGTAGACCCTGTAATTTAGATGGTTGTGGGGGAAGTAAAAAAAGTGATTGTTTAGATCAAATTGAAATAGAAGATATATTACATTGAAAAATCTTCACCAAGATAATATTTTCTTGCATTTTCATTTTCAATAAGCTCTTTTACTTTTCCTTCTAACATTATTTTTCCATCTTGAACAATATATGATCTATCAACAATTGAAAAAATTTCTCTTGCATTATGATCTGTAATTAAAATTCCAATACCTTTTTTCTTTAGTATTTTAATTAGTCTTTTTACATCTTGTACTGCAAGTGGATCTATATTAGCAAATGGCTCATCTAATAAAAGAAGTTTTGGTTCTCTTATCAAAGCTCTTGTTATTTCAAGTCGTCTTCTCTCTCCACCTGATAAACTAATTGCTAATTTATCTTTTAAATGAGTTAGATTAAGCTCTTCTAAAAGAGATTCTAATCTTTGATTTCTTTCTTTTTTCGATAAATTTAAAGTCTCTAAAATACATAAAATATTATCTTTTACAGTTAAATTTCTAAATACAGAAGGCTCTTGTGCTAAATACCCCATACCAAGTTTTGCTCTGGAGTGTATAGATAAATTAGAAATATCCTTATTTTTAAAATAAACAAAACCGCTATCTGCTTTTATAAGGCCAATGGTCATATAAAAAGCAGTTGTTTTACCAGCTCCATTGGGACCTAGTAACCCTACAACTTCTTTTTCTTTTACATAAAAAGAAAGCTCATTTACAACTGGTTTTCCATGATATGTTTTTTTTAAGTTTTTAATTTCTAAAAGTATGTTTTTTTTATTCATAACTCCACATATATTCTGAAAATATTTCATTAAAGAATTTTTCTTCATCTAAATTAAATGTACATCTTACATCACCTAGAGCTTTTATTGATTCTTTTTCTTTTTGATCTATTATAATTTCATCTGCACTTAAATGAATAGAATCATCATCTTGCCAAAATAAAACTCTTTTATTTTCATTTGATGTAAGTTTTAAGATTTTGGTTTTAGGATAGTATTTAATAATATCTGCAACTCCATAACCAATTGTATTTGTATCTTTTTTGTATGTGAATTTCACATTGTCTTTAACTAGGATCTCTTTAATAGTGTCATCTAAATTATATTTTAAATAAGCTTTTTTAGAAGATAGCATTACCATTTCATCTTGAAATATTAAATTATCAGTTAATTTTTTCTTAGATGTAAATGCTGAAATTAATTTTCTGTCATTATCAAGTTCTATCGTACCTTTGGAAATTAAAGTAGATTTTTTATTAGTTTTTTTATTCAAAAAGTCAATAGTCGTATTTCCTCTAGTAATTATTTTATGAAGAGCTTTGTTTTTTATTTTTTTTATAAGCTCTACTTCATCAGATATTATTTTTTTTGATGAATCTTTTAAAATTACATTGTTTCTTAACAGAATGGAATTTTCAAAATTATTGAAAAACATATAGTTTGATGAAAAAACAATTTTTTCATTGTTTTTTAGAAAATCTACTATTTCACCATCTACATCATCCATTGTTATATTATTTTCTTTAAGATCTACTTTTACATTTTTTGAATAGATATAACTATTTTTATAAGATGTTAAGCATTTTTTATGTTCTTTTGGGAGTAATAATAGATTAGAATTTTCATTTTCTTGAAAAAAATGAGCTGTATTTGCATTTATCTTTAAATCTTCATCTATCTTTGCAAATATCTCATCTGTAAAAATAATAGAATACACATCTTTTAAAGATGGCTTTTGAAGATAACTTTCAATATTTAAATTACAACTAGCTTTTTTAGCTTCGATATAAAAATTTTTATTTTTTATTTTTTTTGTATCTAAAGTATTAAAAAAAGTAATTTTATCATCAGATAAAAAAGTTATATTTGAACTTTTTAAATCTAAAATAGCTAAAGTAGCATTTAGCTTGGTATCATTAGTGGTTTCTAAACTAACATCATCTATTAGAGTTAATTTTAATTTGTTTTTATTCAAGTTTTCAAGGTTTGCATTTTTTGCTTTGATGATTCCAAAATCATGCTCTAGTATAAAATTTTTATTTAAATTTAAAGTTTTATTATCAAAGGTTAAATTATTAGATTTTAAATGATAGGATTCTTCTGCGAAAATTATACTAAGAAAAAAAATAAATATAACTTTATACATCAAAAACCTCTTTTAGGGTATAGCGTTGCATCTATTTCATCTGCTTCAACTATAGGTTTTTTATTTAACAACTTTAAAGTTAAATTTTTAGATGTGCCTTGAAGGTATGCATTTTGAAAATCTAAAGTATTTGGAATTGTAGATCCTTTCATATAAAAAAAATGCAAATGTATATCTTTTGCAAAAAAGCTATGTGATGGATATTTGTATACCCCATTTTTTGCTTCAAAATATCTTAAATGCTGATAAGAAAAAGAATTTTTTTCAAAAAATTTATCTTGAAAGTAACACTTTAGGTCTTTTAAATTTTCATTAAAATCAATATTATTTTTGTTCTGTTTTAAATATAAAACAGAAGATTTTGATAATATTTTAAAATGCTTTCTAATATTGTCATCTACAATATATAAATCCTTTTGAACATCTTCTCTGTTTTGTGTGATATCAGTTGAATTAGTTGCTTTATTAAAAGTGTTTAATCTTTTAAAATCTGCATAATCTTTTTTAGATATAATAAAAAGATTAGACGTGATTACTGAAAAAAGACAAATAGTTGATATAAAAGCTATAAAAAATGTTTTTCTTAGCATGTAACTTTAGTATTTATTGCATTATATATTTTTTCAATATCTATTAATAATTCTTCCATTTCAGCAATTGGCACTTGAGTTTTTTTATCACTTTTTGCAATTGCTGGATTTGGATGAGATTCAATAAAAATAGCATTCGCACCAACAGCAACAGCAGCTTTAGTTAAAGATGGAATAAACTCTCTTTGGCCAGAAGAAACATTGCCAAGTCCAGCGGGCAGCTGTACAGAATGCGATGCGTCATAGCAAACTGGAAAATTAAATTTTTTCATTATTAAAATAGATCTAAAATCACTTACCAAATTATTATACCCAAAAGAAGTTCCTCTATCCGTTAATATAATTTTATCATTACCTGTCGATAATATTTTATCTATGACATTTTTCATTTCGTAAGGTGATAAAAATTGTCCTTTTTTTACATTTATCGCTAAGTTAGTTTTTCCAGCTGCTACCAATAGATCAGTTTGTCTACATAAAAAAGCAGGAATTTGAATGATATCAACTACATCTTTTACAATATCTGCTTGGTGAGGAAGATGTATATCAGTTGTAACTAAAAGATCATATTTTTCTTTTATATCATTTAATATTTGAAGGCCTTTTTCAATTCCAGGCCCTCTATATGAATCAATAGAAGATCTATTTGCTTTATCAAACGAGGCTTTGAAAAAAAAATTAAAATTAAATTTAGAAAATATTTTTTTAAGTTCATATGCAGCTTCAAACATTGTTTCTTCATCTTCAATAACACAAGGTCCACATATAAATGTAAGTGGGGCATTTTTACCTATTTCTATATCTTTTATTTTTATATTTTTCATATATTTTCCTTTATTAAATCTTCCATATTATAAAGATTGTTTTTTTTATTTTTTATAAAAAATGCAGCTTTTATAGATCCTTTTGCAAAAGTTTTTCTATTTTCTATATTATGTTTTATCTCTATTTTTTCATCATCTTTATAAAATAAAATTTTATGTTCTCCAATAACATTACATGATCTAATAGAATGTGTTGTGCATTTGCTATTCGTATATTTTTCAATTTCGTTTTTTAAGCTAAGAGCAGTACCTGAAGGAGAGTCTTTTTTTTGAGTATGATGAATTTCTATTATATCAATAAAGGTATTATCTAAGTGGTTTTGATAAACTTTTATAAAATTTTTTATTAACTGAATTCCAATAGAAAAATTAGCGCTATAAAAAATTGGGATTTTTTTTGATGATTCTTTGATTTTTAAGAAATCTTCATCGCTATATCCAGTAGTGCCAATTACAAGAGGGATCTTATATTTCAAAGCTTTAGTTAAAATATCATTTAAAATAGAAAAATGAGAAAAATCAATAATCATATCTGCTTTTTCAAGATCATCTGTAATAGTAATGCCCTTTTCTTTGCTAATAGAAATAATAGCTTTTGACATTTTTCCAGATTTTTTAAATAAAAAAACTTTCATATTTTTAATTATATTAATTAGAAACAGAATACCTTAAAATAAGAAAAAAGTAAAATTATTCAATTCAAAATTAATCTAATTTTTATTGTATTTTTTATAAAACTTCATAAAAAAATATTTAATATTTTTTGAAACTAAAAAATAAGATACTTGTAAAAAAGTATAACTAAATATAAAATATGAACCCATATGGATTGATAGCTCAATTGGATAGAGCACCCGCCTTCTAAGCGGGTGGTTACAGGTTCGAGTCCTGTTCAGTCCGAATCTTTTATTATTTTTATCTACAAATATTTACCCCACATAGAAAAGATTAATTGTTGTAAAAATTATTTTAAAGCAAAAAAAGAAAAAGTCTTTTCATGAATAAAGCTTTTAATTTTCTCAATATTATCTTTGAATTTTGAAAATCATAAAGTTATTCAATTGAATTTAATTTAGCTTTATTGCATTTATTAAATTAAAAGAGAAAAAAAATAATATTTTTTTTATATATGAAAAAAAAACACTTAAGTGATTTTAAAATCACGCATTTAAAATTCAAAAATTTAAATCAATTTTTTTTAGAATTTAAAAAGCCATCATTTAAAAAACTAAATGAATTTGAAAAAATAAAAAAAATTAATTTAGTTTTATTTAAGTTAATAGATAAAGAAAAAACCCCCTGTTTTTTACTTTATGCTGTAATGGATTTTATAGCTTCTATTAAAGAGAAAAAAATAATTCAAAAATTTTCTTTTCATACTTTTGAGGTTTGGCTTAATCAATTTTCAAATTTAAACTTTGAAAAAAACTATGAGATTAGAGGAAAAATAGCTGGTAAATATATTCCAAGAGATGAATATCAACAAATGTTTCCAATAGGTATGGGGAAAATATATGAAGGCTCTCATTTTGTAACAGCTCATAAATCTCCTGATTTAGATTCAACAATATCTTCTTTTTGGGGGTGGCTAGATTCATTCGCTGCAAGAGTTGGAAAAAACTTGCATTTTTGGAATGTCCCAGGAGGACTTCCAACATCTTTAATAGAAATAAATTTGCTTTTCAAAGATATTTTTGGAGAAGAAGTTATTAAACTAGCAAAGAAAAAACCAACTATTACTCTCTCTTCTAGAGATATTATGACACAAGAAGGGATGATACTCAAAAATCATGAAGATAAATCTATAGATATAGATAGAGAAAATAGATTAAAAGCTGTTGTAGTTGTAGATAATGATGGTAATTATTTAGGGGATTGGAGAAGTTTAGACTCAGAAGGCGTTAGACAAATTATTATGCTACTTAATAACTGTCTTAGATGGTTTGAGAATACTATGCATCTATCTTTAATTTCTCTTTTTTCAAAGAAAAATTTAAATATTAAAGATATGCCAAAATTTATATCAAAAGTCTTTAAGACTAAAATTGAAAATTGTGAACCTGCTCAAGAATACAGCGAAAAACAAAAACTCTATTTAAATGATTACTTAGAAAAAGTAATTGGTGTTAAAAAAGGCCTAAAAGCAACATTTGAAGAGTTTTCGCAAACTCTTTTTAATCACAAAGTTTTAGCATTTCAAGATTTCCATAAAATATTTTCAATATTAAAAAAAAGTAAGATTTTCGATAAAAAAGGAAAAATTATTGAAAATAGACCAAAGATATTTTCTTATCTTGAAGATCTAATAAAAAATTTAACTTTAGCTCTTCAATCTATTAGATCTTACATAGAAAAATTAGATATAGCACTTAAAATAAAAAATAAAGTTTTTAATTATCCACCTCATTTTATTTATCCAGATTCTGATGTTGAAGAAATTAAAATGAAACTTGGATCCAGATCATATTTAACTGTTAACTTATCACACAATAATAAACATACACCAATTGGAATAGTAAGATCCATGGATTTAAATCAAAGATTTTTAGGGACTGTATCGCTAAGAGATTTTTGTAATTTAGACGAAATAAAACTGCCCTCATATTTTCAAGTAATATCCATTATTGATCATCATAAAACAAAATTAAATACCTATACTCCATCTGTTACAATAATAGGGGATGCTCAAGCTACAAATACACTTACTGCTGAAATAGCTATAAATATAAATGATAAATATTCAATGCATCAAATGAGTGTAAAAAAAGTAAAAGAGATGCTTAAAACAAAAAATTTAAAATCTTCTGTTTACTTTAGATTATTAAATAAGAAAAATATAATAGAGAGAAAAGACAATTTCTTTATTCATCCCCAAAGAGAATATATTGAATACCTTCATTTTTTATATGGTATTTTAGATGATACAGATCTTTTGATGAAAGTGACAACTAGAGATGTAGAAGTAGTTGCAAAAATATTAAATAGAATGAAATCTATTGCATTAAAAAAAGATGTTGAAATAATTTCATTAAACAACATAAAAAAAGATAAAAATTATTCTAAAAATGCAGCTAATAAAATACTTAAAAATAAAGATATGTACTCTTTATATAAAACAGTATACGTCTATAGAGAAAAAGAAATAATTAAAGAAATTAAAAGCTGCATTTCAAATAAACCTGCAAATATTTTTTCAGATGTAAAAGAGCAAAATGGTTGCGTTAGAATCTCTCAAACTAAAATGTTTGAAAAAAATATAAAATATTACAAACAAAAGAAAAATCTACTAAGAAAAAAATGGATAGAAATAGCTACAAGAATAAACAGGGAAAAACCAGAGTTGGATCTTCACATGCATATGATAAGCACTATTAAAAGCGCTAGCGAGGTCTTTAAAGGCCTTGATCTGAAATATAAACATTTTGATGAATTGTGGATTTGGACAGCTGATACAGAGCTTGCAAGTGAACATTTGAAAAGTTTTTTAACATCATTTTCTAAATCAAAAGAGTTAGAAAATAATAATCTTTATGTAGAATTTTTAGGAAAAAATTCAGAGATTTTTGAAAAAGCATTTACAGAAAGCTTTTTAGACATTGATAAAAAAATATTAAATAAAAATTTGAATATGGCAGTTTTATATTATAATGCAGGGTCTATAAATTCCAGAAAAGCCATGATTTCTCCATATCTTCCTAATATTGAAAATTAATTATTTATTATTATAAATAACTTAATAATAAAAGTTGATTTTTATTTATTAATTGTTAGTGAATATTTTGATTTTAAATCAAAATAGGCATTGTAATTTTATTAATTGTAGTTCAGAATTAATAATTTTAAAAAAGGAAGTTATAATTATGTCAGTAGCAGGTTTGCAAACATTAGCTGGTTTAGCTTTAGTTAGAGAAAATCCAAAAATAGAGCTCCATAAAGGTTGTAGAGAATATAAGCAGTTATCACCAGAACAAAAAGAAAGAATTGATAAAATTCAAAATTTAAGCGATGTTT
>JAAKFI010000007.1 GCA_011065125.1 Candidatus Anoxychlamydiales bacterium
TAGCATTTACTTGTCCATTTTTATTATCAACAGCATGTAAGAATTTTAAAGTTAAATTATTTTTATTTGCTAAAAATGTTGCATTTATATCTTTTAGGTAAGTTCCTAAATAATAATTTTCATAGGTTCCATTTTTAAAATGTATATATCCGTTAACTTTTAAATCTGTAATTTTGTTACTAAGTGTTACTTGAGAATTTAAATCTCCCTCCAATCTTTGAGGACCAATATTTATAAAATCTAATAACTCTTCTACTTTTCCATTATACTCGGCATCTACTAAAAGATTTTTATTTTTATTAATTTCAATATTTAGAGGAAAGAAGTTTATATTTAATGGCAGCGAGGCATTCAAATTAATCATTTTTATGTTTTTAACAAAAAGATTAGATTGCATTGTTACAATGCTATTATCTATTTCAGCAATTAGATTTCCTTTAGCTAAAAGAGGCTTTTCATCTAAAAGAGAGGTAATCTTAAAGTCTTCAACATCTAAACTGATTTTACCATTTAAAAAATTGTTTTTTTGAAGATTTATTTTTGAGCTAATAAAGCCACTAACATCTAAGTCAAGTTTGTTAAGGGATAAAAAATCAATTGGAAGATGTGTAATATCAATATCTATTAATGATTTATTTTTATTTAAATCTATGTTTGCAAAAACTTTAGCCTCTTGCATGTCTAATGTAAAATCATCTAATTGAAAAAGACTATTTGAAATAACAAGTTTAGTAGGCTTTGGCATACTAAATGGATAAGAAAAGGCATTTCCATAAATTTCTTGAATATCAAATTCTAAACCATTTTTAAAATCAAAAAAACCTCTTGTTTTAAGGGTAAGTGGTTTTTTTAACTCACCAATAGCATCAATTGAAAAAGGATGGTTTTCTAAAAAGGTAGAAAAATTAATTTTTAAAGAAGTTAAACTTAAATCATGCAGTGATAAATCATTTGCCAAAATTTCAGTTTTTATTTTTTTTTCTTTGAAAGGATCTAATATTTCAATATGAGCTTCTAATTTTTTTCCAAAGATATTTGAAATATAAAAATCACTTATTTTTAGATTTAGATCAGCTTTTTGATAACTTTTTTCATCCTCTACAAATTGATGAAAATTAACTTTTAAATCACTATTGGCATTGAAATCCATTTTAGGATAGAAAACTCTAATTTGAGAAAGATCATCGAAATGCATTGAAAGATTTCCAAGGAGTATTAAATTAGCAGTGATTTTTAAATCTCCATTTAACTTAGACGAAGGTGCAAAGCCGTATATATTTTGAAAATCAAAAAAATAATCTTTTATAGAATAGTTACTGCTTATTTCAAAAGGCTGATTAAAAGCAAAAGTAGAAGCTTTAAAAGCACCATTAACAACATCGTTTTTATATGTGAAGTTTGAATTTAAATCAAAATTTCTAAAGTGAGTATTTAGAATATGAAATTCATCAATGTTAATATTTGATTTAAAATTAGAGTTATTTTGTTCTATTGTAGACTTTAGTATTCCAGTAAGCGGAAGAGGAGAAATCTCATTTAATTTTGATAAATTATCAATTTTTAAAATTAAATTAGAATTTAAAAAATTAAATTTCTTATCTATAGTAGAATCAATAAACATTGATATTAGATCATTTTGAACCTTTCCTTTGTATAGGTGAATCTTTAGATCTTTATCAGTTGTGAATTTTATATCAAAACTTGTTTGTCTACTTATTATAAAATCTAAAGTTTTGTTATCTGATTTTAATTTATTTATATCGAGTTCGATCTTTCCATTAATAGGTGATAAATTTTTGGGGTTATTATTAAAATAAGATAGGAATGTATCTATCTTGCCTTTAGCTGTTAAATATATTTCAAATGAACTATCTAGATTTTTAAAAATAAAGGGTCTAAAAGCTTGTAGGTTTTTTGAATCTAATAAAAGAGATAAATCTACCATTTTATTTTCTTTAGTAGCGCAAGCTTTAAAATTAAGCGTTGTATCTAAAAAATCTTTTCTATAAACATTAAAATTAGAGCAAATCTCTTTGCCATCCTTATTAATCTTTAAATCTCCATTAAAATTTAAAACAACTAAAGTTTCATTAATTTTTGTATTAAAATCTAAAAGTTTAATTTTTTTAAAATTAATATCTAATATAGGAGTAATCCAATCTTTATTATTTTTGGATAGGGATTTAATTTCTTTATTATTTGAGGAGGTTTTATCATATGTTATATTGCTAGCAATAAACTTTTTAAATACTAAATCTTTAGTCAGTATTGGCCAAAACTCTATTCTAAACTTAACTTTATCTATATGCATTGAGTATTCGTTATATTTAACATTTACATTATCTAATTTATATTCAAAAGGAATAAGCCCGGATAGTTTTTCTATTTTAAGTTCAATATTATTTTGCTTTGCAAAATATAAAAAATAATTTTTTATTTTATTTTTTCCATAAGATGTTTGAAAAAGAATAATCGATGTGGAAATTGTTATAAAAAATATTATCAAACTCCAAACTGTAAAATAATATATAAGCGGATGGTTATTTTTTTTCATACTTCCTCTAAAATGTTTGTCCTATACTTGCATAAATTTTATAAACATCATCTATTCCTTTTCTTCTATTTAATGGAAAGCCTATATCTAAACGTAAAGGTCCAAAAAATGAAAAATATCTAAATCCGACTCCAAGAGATTTAAACCAAGGATTTTTGAAGTTTGGAAACCTTCCAAGACAGACTTTACCCATATCAAAGAAGGGAACAAGCCCAATTGAACTACTCATTCTAAGTCTTGGCTCAAAAGTGAAAAACATAGCTGATCTTCCGCCTATTGGTCTGTTATTTACAAGTGGCGAAACACTATGGTATTTATATCCTCTTAAATCATCATCACTTCCTCCTAAAAATAGTTTAGTCATAGGAAGTTTAAAAACATTAGGTCCAATTATTGAACCTACTTGAATTCTAAATGCAAAAACTAATTTTTTGTTTTTATCTATTGGAATATAAAGTTCACTTAGCACTTTTTGTTTTAAAAAAAAGGACCTATCATTAATTGCATTGTAATAAGGTTTTGGGAAATATATTAAAGTAAAGCCCTTTGTTGGATTTAATAAATCATTAGCGCTAGAATATTTTAAATAAGTAGGAACTCCAAGTAAAAAAAAGTGTCCAGGATTTGCACTATTTGTAACATCTATATATTCAGTTTTAAAACCGGTGGAAAAACTTAAATTATCATTAACCTTCCTATCTAATCTTGTTAACATAAAATAATTAAAAGCAAGATAGACAGAAGGAATTTTTTCTCTTTGAGCTTCTAATCTTAAAACATAATCTTGCCCTTTTCTTAAATAATCAGTTTTTTTGAAGTTTAAGACTCCTAAAAAGGTTCTTTGTGCAAAATCTATATCTAAAGATAAAAGATCTCCTACATTTCTAAAATTCTTATTAGCCCAGTTAAAAGAAACCCCGAACCCTTCAATTGTAGCGTAACTAACACCTGCAGAAAAATATTTATGCAAAGCTTCATATAATTTTATGTTCATTAAAAGTTCATTTTTTTCATCAACTTCTTTTGAATGGTCAATATCAACTAAGCTAAATAAATTTGTTCCTAAAAGTTGCTTTTGTGTTTCTTCTACTTTTGAAATTTGGTATTTTTCACCTTCTTTATATCCAATATTTTTTTTAATTACAGAAGGCTTTATATCTTTTAAACCAGTAATTGTTGTAGCTCCAAATTTACTATAAGATCCTAAATTTACTATCCAAGTAATATATGCTGTTTTTTCGCTTTGATCTATTACAACATCTCTTTTAATAACTTTATGAAGGGGATATCCTTGATTTGAAAAAACATAATTTAATTTTTTTTGAGCATTTATAATATTTCTTGCAATAATGGGATCATCGATTTTAAGTCCTATCATTTTAGGATGGAGTTTAATCTCATCAATTTCTTGATTGGTTTCACAATTTATAAAATCTATTTTTTTTATTAAATATCTAGGGCCTGTAGAAATAAATATTATTACAGATAAAACATTGTTTTTTTCTTCAAAATCAATTTTGATATTAGCATCATAATACCCATAGTTTTTAAGTATAGATATCATATTAGAAATATCAGAATTTGCTCTATACTTTAATGAATTTACAGTTTTAGGGGGTCTCTCTTTTAGTTTCATTAAACTAGTAGAATTCTTAACCACGTTTAAAATTTTTTGATCTTTTAGACCTAAAAATTTTACATCATATTCAATTGCATAAATAAAAATAGGAAGGATAAAGAAAAATAATAATTTAGCAATTTTCATCTTATATATATAATTAGCTCTAATAATTTTTATTTTCCTTTTTTTTAAAATCTACGTCAAGAAAGTTTTTCTAACTTTATAAAATATTAAATAAATCTATTGATAAATATATTGCACGGCATGTTATAGTTTTTTCATTAAATTTTAAAAAAAATATGAATTATGAATCTAAATTTTAATATCCTAACTAAAAGCACTTTTGAAAAAAAAGTAGTTGTTATAAAAAAAAATGATAGAAATATTCAAAAAATAGAAATTATTGATAAATCTTTAGAAAGCACATCAAAAGATTGTAGATATAAAGATCTAAGCTATTATCAAATAGCTTTAAAAACTACAAACTTATTTTTTTATAATCCAATTCATGTTTTTTTGAAAATGAGCTACAACTTATCTATGATTGGTTTTGATTTTGTAGATCAAAATGTGAAGTTTGTAGTCTATTCTTTAAAAGATCTTTATACAGCTGTATCAGATCCTTATAAAATTGATAGCAAAATAGTTTTTTTAGCTCTACAAAATATTATTAAGAATTATGTAGTTACAAGATTTTTAATGACAAAATATTGGATAGAAGATGCTATAAATATTATCAAAGCTCCTATTTATGGAGTCGCTATACAAGTAACTTTATTATTTACATTGATTTATCCAAATGATGGCAGAAAATTAATCTCTGTGCTTTTCAAATCTTGGAATAATAACATATCTAGAAAAAGAGATTTTAGAATTGTTGATGATAAAGATAAATACAGTATTATATTTTTTTATAGAGTAATTTCAAATAGAGAAAATCCATATACTTTCTATCCCTTTTCACAGCTACAAGTAATAGGTTCTTTAAAAGATAAAGATATAGTTCATTTTAAAACTCTTCTTTAGAATCTAGATCCATAACTTTTCTAACTTCTAAATGAGATTCTGATACTAAAGATCTTTTCCCATTTACTTCTATTAAATATAACATAGATTTGGGGCTAATAGCTCTTTTTTCTAATATCTTGATATTGCTATTAACGTTTTGTGAATTGAATTTAATTTTCGCAAATCTTTTAAAGAAATAAACAGATGCAAGAATTAATCCAATTAATGCGATAAGTGTAAAAAGCATTTTAAAAAAAATTGATTTAAACTCAACTTCAGGCATAACTGTAATAGGAGAATCATCTAAAGAAATAATTTCTGTATCAATATTTGTTTTTTCATCTGCAACAGCGCTATTATTAAAAAAACTAAATATAGATAAAATCAATATTAAAAATCTCAACATGTAAATCCTAAATCTTTTGTTTTATTATAAAAAATTTAGGATTTTAAAAGTATCATTTAATAAAAATTAATTATCTAATTTTTTAACTCCATAGTAGGTCGCACAAAATATTGCACCTGGCACTCCTAGCATATAATAGGCAAATGAAAAAGAAATTGCACATAAAATAGGTTTTTTATCTTTGATTACTAAAACTTTTATTTTATTAAATTTTAGAGTTGCTTTTTCTGAAAAACTTAAATCATCATAATCTTCATCTTCATCTAATGTTTGAGAACTTTCTTTTTGCACTTTATCTTTACTTTTAGTTTTTTTAGAGTCTGTCTTTTCAGTCTCTACTTTTTTTAAATGGTCTTCTTTTGATATAAATGAGGTTATTTTAGTTCTTATATCTAAAGCTAAAGCTATTATGTATACTGTTCCTAAAGATAAAATAATAACCGCATATTTCATTATTTTTGTAACTGTTTTATCATCTTTATCAATCGATAAAGAATCAATCCATGTTTTTTCAGTTATTTGAGTTGCTTTTACGTGGGTACTAGACATACATCTCCTCTTTGTTGAATTTAAAAACAAAAGAAGTAATATAAATTTTAAGAGTTTTTCTCAAGTGTTTTTTTTAAAAACTAATCATTAATTGATTTGCTATCAACAGCCATACCCATTACATGAAGACCATTATCAACAAAAATAGTATCTCCTGTAATAGAAGAGGCTAGATTAGATGATAAAAATGCTGATAAATAAGCTACATCTTCTGCTAAAAGATCTTTTTGAAGTGGGGCATTAGCATGAGAGTATTTTATCATGTTATCTATCATTCCAATTGCTTTAGCAGCTCTAGATCGTAATGGTCCTGCTGATATGCAATTTAATCTTATATTGTATTTTCTGCCAGCTTCATATGATAAAGTTCTAATGTCGCTCTCAAGAGCTGCTTTAGCGCTAGACATACCACCGCCATACCCAGGAATAGCTTTTGTTGATGCTACATATGATAATCCTAGAGCAGAGCCGTTTTTATTCATGATTGGAGCAAAATACTTCACTAAGCTAACAAAAGAGTAGGATGAAGCGCTAAGCGCTGATAAATAGCCTTTTCTGGATGTTTCTAAAAGAGGTTTTGTAACTTCAGGAGCATTAGCGAGAGAGTGAACTAAAATATCTATTTTTCCATAGTCTTTTTCAATAAGCTTTGCAACTTCTTTTAAAGCGTAGTTATTAAGTTTTTTATATCTTTTGTTTTCTTTAATTTCTTCAGGAACTTCATCCATAGTGTCAAATGCAGCATCTATTGGATACACTTTTAAAAAATTAAAAAGAGTTCCATCTTTTAATTTTCTAGACTCGTCAAACTTTTTCCTTTCCCAAGATGTTAAAAAGATATTAAAAATAGGAGCCCATGTACCTATTATTACTTCGCATCCCGCTTCATATAAAGTTTTTGCTATTTGAAATCCGAATCCTTGATCATCACCGATTCCTGCAACAAATGCTTTTTTACCTTTAAGATCAATGTTTAACATATTTTTTTACCTCTTTTAAAAGAAAAGTTTTTTAAAAATTATTTATTTTAATCTTCTTTTATAACCTTCAGCAGTAAGAACTCTATTTGGATAAATTTTAACTTTTTTAATTTCAAGTGTGCTTTCAATTTTTGGTTTTTCAATTGCTATTTTTACTGCTTCTTTTTTAGGTTTAATAGGTTTGTTTTTTTCTATTTTTTTAGTAACTTTTATGCTTTTTTTTATTTTCTCAACTTCTTCTTTAACAGCTATTTTTTCGGGTTTCACTAAGGCTGTTTTTTTTGTCTCTTTTTTTACTTTAATACTTTTTTTTGCTAGTTTTACAGCTTTTTTTGCTTTTGACTTTTTAAATAATTTTTTTAACATAATAAAATCTCCTCATAATAAATTACCATATTTGTATCTAAAGTCAATTGAAAATTTATTATTTTTTTTCTAAAGTTTTTTTTTAATTCATAATTGATTAACATATATTTATGAAATATACCAACTTAGCTAATTTTAAAAATTTTTTAGAGTCTAATGAATTCAATAATACTAAATTATTTTTAGTGCTTGTAGGTAGTAGTTTTGAGAGAAGAAAATATATAAATAGTATTAAAAAAATTTTTAAAAAAGATTTATTTAGTTTTTATAGATTTTTTGAAAAAACATCTATTTCTAAAATAATAAACACTTATCAAAGTCCATCTTTTTTCGGCAAAGAGTCCTTTTGTATTATTGATGATGTAAATACCTATTCTAAAAATGAAATATTAGAACTTACAAAATTTATAAAAGAAAACAAAATATTTATAATATTAAGTTCAGATAGTAAAACCCAAATATCCAATATTTATAATCAAATAGAAAAAAAAGGGGTTGTATTTGATTTAAGCCAAGAAAAAATATGGGAAAGACAAAAAAGATATTCAAATTTCATATATTCAAAATGTTTAAAAGAAAATAAAAGCATATCTACAAATGTAATTGAAAAAATGTTTGAAAAAATTGGACTAGATTTTGCAAATATAGAAAATGAATTAAATAAATTAATTGTATTTACTAAAGATAAAAAATCAATTGATATAGATGATATTGATAAAATATGTATAAAGTCTAATCAAAGTACAATTTGGCAGATAGCAGAAGAGGTTGTCTTTAAGGATATATCTTTTGAAAAAATGAATATTGATCAAACTAATTTTTCATCATTAATAGCAGCTATTAGATACCAGCTGAAATTTGCTCTAAAAATTTCATCTCTTCTTCAAATACAAGAAAAAAACATACAATCCTACTTTCCCAAAATTTATCCAAGAACATTAGATAAAAAAATAGATATCATAAAAAAAATAGATATTAATTTTTATAAAAAATCAATTATTGAACTATTTGAAATTGATCTAATTTCAAAGAGTTCTAATATAAACCAAAATGAATTATTTGATATTTTAAAATCAAAAATTTTATATTTAAAAACAATATACACAAAATAAACATGTTATATTTACTTCCAAATACTTTAGATGATGATTATGATATTTCATCTCTTAGCTTAAATCTAAAAGATATAATATCTACTTTAGATGCTATCATTTGTGAAAGCAGAAAAGTAGCTATTAGATACCTTTTGAAATTTCTAAAAAGAGAGGAAGCAAATAACCTTCCTATCTACACATTAAATGAACATACTAAAAAAGAAGAGTTAGATGAGCTACTTTCTTTAATTTCTAAAAAAAAGGTAGGACTGCTCTCTGATGCAGGCCTTCCTTGTATAGCAGATCCAGGATCAAGCCTTGTTTTTTTAGCAAATAAAAACAATATAAAAGTAAAAGCATCTTTTGGCCCTTCTTCTATCTTTTTATCACTTATGTTATCTGGTCTTAATTCTCAAAAGTTTTATTTTCATGGATATCTTCCTAAACAAGAAGATCTATTAATAAAAAAACTAAAAAAAATAGAAAAAGAAATTCTTTTAGAACATTCATCTCAAGTTTTTATAGAAACTCCATATAGATCAGATAGATTATTAAAATTTATATTAAGTAACATTGATGAAAATGTCTATTTAAGTATATCTATTAATTTAACTAAAAAAGATGAAAAAGTAATTACTAAAAAGATTAGAGAATTTAAAAAAATAAACTTAATAATTAATAAAAATCCAGCAGTATTTGTTTTAGGAGTTAGATAATATCGCTTGCTAAACTATCGTAGAACATAAGACCTTTTTTAGATAATTTATATCTATTATTTTCTTTTTTTATAAAAATAGAATTATCTAGGTATTTAATTATATTACTTGGTATTTTTCCATTATTTTTTTGAAAATTTTTTATATTAACTCCATCTATAACTCTTAAATTTACAAGTAAAAGCTCGATTATATTTTTAGGGTAGGAAAGTCTTTCTTCAAAATCTACTATATTTTTATTTTCTAAAATATTTTTTATATATATTTTTATATTTGATATGTTTTTGTGTCTTGTTTGATTAAAATAGCTAAAACTAGATACCCCAAACCCTAAAAACTCTCTTTGTTGCCAGTATCCTAAGTTATGTTTGGAATTACATCCTTTTTTTGAAAAAGCTGATATTTCATATCTTAAAAACCCTAGATTTTTAAGTTTGGAAATTGCTTTGTTCAGCATTTTCAAACTGTCTTTTTCTTTAGGAAGATAGGGGAGGTATTTATCTTTATTTTTATGAAAAAATGTATTTTCTTCAAACGTCAAATTATATAATGAAACATGTGTGATATCTAAATATTTCAATTGATCCAGGGTATCTTCAAATGAATTTATTAATTGATGTGGTATATCATACATCAAGTCAATAGAGATATTATCTATTTTTGCTTTTTTTATGTTATCTATAGCTTTTTTTACATCAGTTGAACTATGTGATCTATTTAATACTTTTAAAAGATTATCATCTAATGATTGAGCTCCAATGCTTACTCTATTTATATTAGCTTTTTTAAAACCTTCAAATTTCTTGACAGTTACATTTTCAGGATTAGTTTCTATTGTTATTTCAGTATTATTATTTATATTAAACTCATTTAACACATCATCAATAAAACTAAAATCAACAATACTAGGAGTTCCACCACCAAAATAAATAGATACAATATCTCTTTTAAAAAAAAGCTTTTGTTTAGATCTAATTTCTAAAATAAGAGCTTTTTTATATTTTTCTATCAAATCTTTTTTTGGATATACGCTATAAAATTGACAGTAGGGACATTTTTTTTCACAAAAGGGGATATGTATATAAATTGATATTTTACCAGTTATCAGCATCTGGATCTTCTAGAATTCCTCTTTTCCATCTATTTTTATCAGAAAAGGGATCTTCTACATCTTCATCATTGGATGTAGATTCGCTAGCAGAGCTAGCTCCTGTTTCTGTTTCTAAGTCAAAGGTTTGAGTGTCGTTGAATCCAAGCTCTGTTTCCATTCCAGCGTCCACATCCGGCAGGGTTTGAGGATCTTGATAAGCCTGTCTTTGCTGTCCTTTTTTTGGAGCTACATATTCTTCTATATCCCCATTTTCTTTCATAAATCTTAGTCTATCTTTTTCTTCTTTAACTTTTTGGATAGTAGATTGTATTTCTTCTTTATGCTTTTCGATATCTTTTTTAGGAACAAGTCCTAAATTCAACCATTTTTCTAAATCTTCTAACTCTATTTCTAATTTTTTTAATCTTTCACTTTTAAGTTTCATTAAAATCCCTGACTTACTTTATTAGATCAATAAAGTACCTAAAATTGGAATTTTTAAAAAGAAAAATTTTATCTTAATACAAAACAGCCATCATTTTAAAGATGATGGCTGTTTTGAAAAAGTGTAAATTATTTATTATAAAAAATAATTTTATAATTTATTTTAGTTCGTCAATTTTTAATGCTTTTATTATTCCTTCAGCTCTTGGATCAGTTAAAAATCCATCTTCTTCTTTAGCATAGACGCTTTCACAAAAGCCTTTAGCTGCATTAAATGCTACGCCAGGACTAGAGGCTGTGCTTAAATATTCTAAATGTTTTTCTTTCACTACAGTTGTTATTTTTGCTTTTAATTGAGCTTCTGTTAATTGTTCTTGTTTAGGCTCTACAGGAGCAGGAGCTGCTGCTGGTTTTGGTTTAGGTTCTGCCGGAGCTGGTGCTGCCGCTGGTGCTTTAGGTTCTTCTTCTGCTGCATCGGTTTGCCCTGCTGCAGGAAAGATTTTTCCCCACCAACTTTTTGGAGTACTGGGAGTTTGATCTAAATCACTTATTTTTCTTGCTGAGTGGGCTAATCTTTGCTCTAGAAGTTGTAACGCTTCCATCTCCTTTTTCAAATCCTGTATTTCTGTCTGTAATCTTTTTTCCATAGAAAAATCTTGTTGTTTTAAATCTTCTATTTTTCTCGTTAGTTCGTTTGTCTCTTCTATAAGGGTTTTCCTTTGAGTTGTAAGTTGTTCTTGTTGAGTTGTAAGTTTTTGCGCTTTTTCTCTTAACAATTTATCTTTAATACTTGTAAGTCTTGCTGCATCTTCCTTAGATGTAGTTGTTTGTATCACCCTTTGAACCTCTCCAATAATCTCGTCGTAGTCTTTACCTGAAGATTTGCTCAGCGCGTCTAATCTTGCTTTTAATACATCGCTTTCTTTTGTTTTTGAAGCTAATTCTGCATTTTTAGCTCTCAATTTTTTCTCGTGATCTTTTTGCTGGCTTCTGATGGTAGCCAACTCTGTTCTTTTCGATTCCATAGCGGCTTCTTTTGCTTTTATCTGCTCTCTTTTGCTATCTAAAAACTCTATCAGATCTTCATGTGCACTTTTAGCTGCTGCTGCTTCTTCTCTCTCTTCTGCTGCTTTCTTTTCTGTGTGTGCTGCTTTCTCTGCTGCGTTTGTTGCTTCTGTCGCTCCTTCATCTGTTGGTGCTGGTTTATCTCCCGCTGGCGCTGCTGCTGCTTCTGTTAAACTTGTGTCTTCAGAAGGATTCTTACGGCATGTTGAAATAATTACTACCCCTAGAATTCCTACCCCAAAGAAACCACCAGTAGCTAATGTACCTATTGTTGCAGCTGATGCTAACATAAGAGCTCCTACTCCTGTTCCTGCTCCAAGTTTTAATAAATTTGCTTTTTTCTCTTCTGATAAAACAGGCATTATCTGACTTACTCTATCTCTAAAATGAGGCTTTTTTTCTTCTGAAACAAAAGATTTAAGTTTTTCTTCAGCAGTAGATTTAAGTTTACCTAGGTCTTTTTTCGTAAAGTTGAATTTTAGAGACGGTTCTTCCTCTAGTAGTTTTTCCAATTCTGAAATATTAATAAGCATTTCCGCAATTACACGGTGTTTTTCTGTATTCTCATTTAATTTATCAAAAGAGGAAATACCGGTTTCAATTTCAGTGAAGAGGCTATTAGCGTTTGTTGTTTTTAGGATTTCTGTAGAAGGTGCTGCTGCTCTTGGTGCTGCCGCACATTGTTCTGGTGTCATAGGAGGTGCATCCTCGTAAGTTTCTTCTTCTTCACTTTCTGCTGCTGCCATCGATGCTGCCGCTGCCGGTGGTGCTGCTGCTCCTGCTCCTGTATCTGCTGGTTGTGCTTTTTTTCTAGTTATTGGAGTTTCTCTTTTTTGTCTTCTTCTTCTAGTTGCACCTGCTGGTGCTGGTGCCGATGCTGCTACTCCTGCTCCTGCCGCACCACTCGTTATTGCTGCTGCTGCTGCTGCTGCTGTTCTTTCATCAGTTTTATCTAATCTATCTCTTGTTGTTTGTATTCCTGCTTTTTCTGCTGTTTGTTCTCTTGCTGGTGCTGGTGCTGGTGCCGTTTTTCTTGTTGGTGTAGCCATATTATTATCTCCTTAATTTTTTATTATTTATAATTTTATTACGTTAATTGATAATTTAATTAATATTATAGCAAAAATATAATTATTAGTAAATTAATCTAGAATAATATAATTATTATTATTATATAAAATTTTTTTTTATAAGATTATACAATAAGCTTCATTTTTTTATTTGAAGCTTATTTAGTTAAATACTTGAGTGTTTAATGTATTTTTAAGATTTTTGAATTACTGAATTTAAATCATTTATGATTTTTGATAGGTCCTCTTCTGACATACCATGGGCCATAAGTCCTTCTTTTTTAGAGTCTCAAAGCTAGGAGCTGCACATCCACAACAGATCCAAGCCCTGAATTCATCAAAACTTCAGCTAGGTTGTCTTTATGTTCCGGGTATTTTAAAAAAATTTCTTGAATGGTCATATCTGCTGTTTCTACTAGTTCTTTTTTTTAGCTGTTGGACTTTCTCTTGTTCCAGTTACTCCTTCTACTACTTCATAATAAATTATTTCTGTGTGTCTGATCCATAGGTATTTTTTGCTCTTGCTGCTGCACTTGCTAGTGTTCTTGCTGCTACTTTTGCTACTTTAGGTGTTTTTGCTTTATAATAAAGTATCTCTGTGTCTGATCCATAGGTATTTTTTGCTCTTGCTGCTGCAGCACTTGCTAGTGCTCTTGCTCCTGCTTTTGCTACTTTAGGTGTTTTTGCTTTATAATAAAGTATCTCTGTGTCTGATCTATAGGTATTTTTTGCTCTTGTTGCCGCTCTTATTGTTCTTGTAGCCATATCATTATCTCCTTAATTTTTTATTTATTATTACGTTAATTGGTAATTATCAATAAATATTGTAACAAAAATATAATTATTATTATATAAATTTTTTATAAGATTATACAATAAGCTTCAATTTTTTATTTGAAGCTTATTTAGTTAAATACTTGAGTGTTTAATGTATTTTTAAGATTTTTGAATTACTGAATTTAAGTCATTTATGATTTTTGATAGATCCTCCTCTGACATACCATGGGCCATAAGTCCTTCTTTTAGAGTCTCAAAGCTAGAGGCTGCACATCCAACACATCCAAGCCCTGAATTCATCAAAACTTCAGCTAGGTTGTCTTTATGTTCCGGGTATTTTAAAAAAATTTCTTGAATGGTCATATCTTCTGTTATTTTATCCATAATGTTCCTTAAAATTTTATTTTTACATTTCCTGATTTAATTGAGCATTGACATGCTAGTCTTTCATCTTGGATATCTCCTAGAAAGTCTTTTTCAGCTTGCGTTGGCTCTGATAAATTTTCCATGCCTTCTGTTACTTCAATAATGCATGATCCACAAACGCCCTCTGAACAAGCAAAAGGAATACCTTCTTTTTCACAAGCAGCTTGAATTTTTTCATTATCTTTTAATTCTACCTCATTAGAGGTATTTTCAAATATTAGCTTTGCCATACTATTCTCCTATAAATTAATTTAGTTTATATAAAAAAGAGTATGATATATATCAAAATAAATACAAGAATAATTAATAGTGTGAAGTTGTGTTTTACTAGGCCTTGTATAAGATAACTTTTTTTTAGACTTTATCATTTCTATAATAAGATTATTTATGTAATCATAACTATCTCAGGATGTTTCTATTTGCATTGAATCAAATATTTTTTTTCATTTTATTAAATTATTTTAATTTGTGATTTAAAAAAAAATAATTGTTATTAAAATTTAATTTTAATTTTAATAAAAGTTAAAAATATTTTATTGTAATTATGACTAAAAATAAAAAATTAATACATTAATTTTGTGAAATTTTAAATTAAAATAAAACTTAATTCGTCTATGAAAAATCGATGTTTTTTTGAAATTAATTAATATTTTTTTTATTTATAATATTAAATTTATTAATACTTTTAATTATTAATTTAATTGTTAAAATGAATTAGTTTCTATTGATAAAAAATACTTTTGAGATTATAATATTAATTAAGTTTTAATAAATAATGTTGTTTAACTAATTTAAAACAAAAAAAATATATTTTAATCCGACGGAGGAAAAAAATGAGTATTACAGATCGTAAACTTAGTGCTTATAAAGTGCCAGAAAAGGCAAGCCAAGTTAGTCTTGAAAAAAAAGAATTTAAAATGAGTCCAACAGCTAAAAAAGTAGCTGCAGTGGCTGCAGTAGTATTATTAGCTGCAGGAGCTGGTGCTCTTATTGGAGGCTTTGCTTCTGGTAGTTTTTTAGCAGTTGGTATTGGGGCTCTTACTGGAGCTGGTCTTGCAGTAGCTGCAATAGGTATAGCTAATGTAGTTAAAGACATTCAAAACCCATGCGCTAAAATCACTAAAGCTCTTGAAAAAAGAGAAGTTAAAAGATTAGCTCAAAAAGCAAAAACTGCTGCAATAAAAGCTAATAACTATAATAAAATAATTGGTGATACAGATATTTTAGAACTTAGAAAAAAATCTGCTAAAGCTAATAAAGAGTTTATAGAATATGTATTAGAACATGCTGCTTCAAAAAAAGAGGAAAAAGAGTATTTATCTTCTCTTTATGAAGGTGAAGATTCTGATATATCATTGAATACTAGTGCAGAAGGCATGAAATTGTTAACTCAAAGAGCAATGAATGGTGAGAGAATAGCTTTCAGAAAAGAAGAAAGTAAAAAATTCTTAAAATCTGATATCTCAGTTAAAGATTACATGACAACAGTTGTAGGTTCTATAATAGATGAAAAAATAGATGCTTCAATGTACTATGTTAATGGAAAAATTGATGAAGTATTAAATGCTTATGAAAAAAAACAGCTTACTATTTCAGAATTAACACAAAAAGCTTCAGAAATTAGAAATTCTGATGAATTTAAAAAGCTTCCTTTAAGAGTAAGAGAGACGTTTAGTAATTTAACTGATCATTTAATTGAAGAAGTTTTAACTAATAGATCTCCTGAAGTAAAAGCTAGAGATGATAAAGAAGTTAAAGCTTATTTAAACAAAAATCATTTAAAAACTTTCAGTGCAAAAAATAAAGAATTTGAAGCTGAAAAAGTGACATTAGCTGAGAAAGCAAGACATCAATTAGAATTGATGGGAGCGATTGGTAAATTAACAGATAGAAGATTAGATAAAAAAAGAGTAGATGCTTCTTTTAATGCTAATCAATTCACTGAAAAAAAACAAAAAGAACTTCATGAAGAAATAGAAGCGGTGAAACAAGCCATTAAAGAAAATAAGCAATATGTTGCAGATGTTAAAGAAAAATGTAATGAAGAAATAAGCAAATATGAAGCTCAACTAAAAGCTTTAGAAACTAAATATAATGAGTATCTAAAGTCTGTTTTAACAACAGTTTTAGCTGATAGCAAAGTTGGTTTAACTTCTAAGTATTTCTTTGGATCAGAAGAACTTACAACTCAAAAATTAAAAGGGTTGTTAAAAAGTCTTAGAGCAGATGCAAAAACTTTAGCAGAAGCGGAAGCTTTAGCAAAAGCAGAAGCAAAAGCAGAAGCTGATAAAGTAGCTTTAGAACAAGCTGAAATGGATGCAAAAGCTGATAAAGCAGCAAACGAAGGTTCTTTCTTTAGCAGAGGATTAGCTAATCTTTTTCAGTATTAAAACATAAGGTTGATCTTATAAGATTAACAAAAGAAGATAATCAAAAAAACTCTAGTGAATAACTAGGGTTTTTTTTATACATTTAACAAATCTCCACCAATACTTATAAAGCAAGGATAGTAATCTAACAATTTGAGATACAAAGAAATATAAATAAAGTAGAAAAGATATCAAAGGCTAATAAAAAAACAATAATAGAATATTAAAATCATTCGAGGCTATTAATAAAAGATTAATTTTCTTGATATAAATATAATAAAAAAAAATGAATTGATTGCCTAATTAACTTATTATTAAACCGATAGGCAGGGATAAGATAATAATAGTTTAAGCCAGTTCTTTATAAATTCTTTCAACAGAATCATTGTCCAAATTATCTTTATTTATGATATTTGTGTTCGTACAAGTTATTGTTAAAATGGTATCTCGAAAGTGTTCTTTGGTGTCTATTGATTTAGCTTTTAAATACTCTCTATAAGCATTAAAAATTCTTATTAGATCAATTTTCATCTTCTCTTCGTTTTTATCAAGTTTTTTAGGAGTATATGTTTTATCAAATAATTTTTTTAATAAGATTTCTATTTTTGATTGTTCATATCCTTTAATCACTAAGAGCTCGATGATATTATATGTGCCTGATTTAGAGATTTCACTAAGGTTGCTTTCAAATTTTGTTTTTACTTCTTCTTCTGCTTTAGCTAAAGCCTCTTGCTCAGCTTTTGCTTTGGCCTCAGCTTTAGTTAAAGCCTCTTGCCCAGCTTTACCTTTAGCTTTTGCTTGGGCTTCTGCTAAAGCATCATGGTCAGCTTTTGCTTTTGCTTCTGCTTTAGCTAAAGCCTCATGATCAGCTTTTTTTTCTGCTTCAGTTTTTGGTTGTAACTTTTTGGGTACACTAACAAAGATAGGTTTAACTTCACTAGATTCTGGTGATTTAACAGTTGTATCATTAGCTTGAATTATTCCAAGCGCCCTAGAATAAACTTTAAAAGCCGTTGTTTTACATTCTGTTGCATCTTTATCTAAACCATCAAATCCATTATTTTTTAAAGTTTTCAAAGTATCACTTTCAATAATTTCTATTGGGCAGTCTTTTAAAGAAAAATGTTGACCTCTATAAGCGATTATAGCGTCTCCTTCAAAATCATGTATTTTAACATCTTTAGGGTCAAGAGGATGTTGTGGTTGTATTTCAAGTTTTACAAAAATAGCTTCTAAAACAGGCTTCATAAGCAATTGAACATCATTAACTTTTGATCCGGTTGTTGTAATGTTGCCTTGATGGTCTTTTCTTTGCATGGCATAAGTGCCGATGGTTTCAATTTCAAAACGAGGTTTAAGAGGATTAACTGTTTCTTGTTTAGATGATAAACTTGTGCTTGTCATAACTATTATTAACTCCATTATTTAAATTTTAATTATACTAAATTAATTATTAAAATACAATAAAGAAAAGATTAAGGATTTATTAAAAAAAATATCTTTAATTAAAATAATATTTTTACAAATTTAGGAAAACTGAAAACAGGGATAACTTTTTTTAAGTTATTGTGTCGCTTTTGAATTTAGATGAAAAAAATATTTCAAAGATGTATTGCATTAAATTTGATTTTAAATATTTGTAGATAAAGTTCAATTTTAATTAGAAAGTCTTATTTAAATAAAAATTACATCTATGAAAATATACATTAACAAAAATAATATTTTTATTAATGTTATTTAATTTTAAATTAGAATTTCATTTAATTAAAATTGTTACTTTATTTAATTATAATTAATAAAGTGTTATAATTTAGGTAACTAAAATTATAATATTAGTCCTATGAGCGTTTTGATAATTAAAAATTCAAATATACAAACTAGTAAAGAGCACTCTAAATTGCTTTTGGGTAATCAAGAGTATTCTTTAGACTTAGTTGGTGATTATCAAAAAAAGAAAATAAATAGTGTTGTTTTCTCAATTTTAAAAGCTATTACTTCACAAAGAAATTTTAATGATTATAGTACACTTGAAATAAAAGTTGAAAATAATAAACTTCAAGTGAAAATAGATGGCACTCCATCTATAACGTTAGATAATCCTAAGATAAAAGATGCCTTTGAAAAAGCTGTTTTTCATACTAAAAAATACTTAGAAAATATATCTTTTCGAAATAAAGAAGTAGAGCAAATTTCATCTGAAAGTAGTGAAATTATTTCACATCTTCAAAATGAAGTGACTAAAGTTAGAAAAAAATATTTCAAAAAAAATGAAAAGAATGATATTGAATGGCTTTTTTTGGCAAGTTGGGGAGTTAGTATTTCAGATGCATATTATAAAGTTTGTTCTTTTTTTGATTTAAAAAGTACTCCTTTATTAAATATTCCAGTTCAAGGAATTGGTGATCTTGTAGGTTACATTACTTCTGTTTATGGTTTGAAAGAAGGGTACGAATTAAAAAGAGATTCATCAAAAGTAAATGATGGCGAGGGTATTTTTGAAGGCAGAGCAAAAATGACAAGACATGCTTTTTCGATAATGGCTGTTTTTTTTGCAGCTGTTGGTGATTTGTTTTATGCTCTTAAATCTAATACACTTAGACCAACAATATCAACCTCTCTTGGATTGGGAATGACTAGTATTTCATATGCTATTTTTGCAATTGTTACCTTGGGATCAACTTTAAAATATTATCACTCATATAAAATAGCTTCTAATTTTGATGAAAGATTAAACAGTTATTTGAAAAATGATGTTTTAAGTGAGCAAAATAAATCACTTGGTGCTTTAAAGTTCTTAAGAGAAAGTATTACTTTATCAAAAGAAGAGATCATTGAAATTTATAAAAGAATAAAAGAAAAAAATCCTGATTTAGAAAATCTTGAAATAATTAATCTTGCGGAAAAAGAAACTAGAAAAAGACAAATGGTTAAATTATATAGATTGTCAAGAAGGCTTTCTTTATCAGATTATCAAGCTAAAGTTATCTTTGATAATTTAGATGCATTGTCATTAAAACCTTACTTTAAAGAAAGTAGAGAAAAGTTAAGTAAAATAATTACTATAATTAAAGAGCTCAATCAAATAACAATAGCAGAAAGTAAATGGTATGCTATTAGTGCATTATTCTCTGTATTACAATTAGCTGCTATTGCATGTTTAGCAATGCATCATCTGCCACTTCTACTTGGATTTTTATCAACTACAAGTTTTGTATATATATCAGCTATTTATTTTTATAAAAAACATGTAACTGATAGAAAAAAAGAGGAAAAAATAAAAGAGTTAAAAGAATATATTTTTACCGACAAAACTTTTGATGAAGAAAGCAAAGATGATGAATTAAAAAAGAGAGTAAAAAAAGAGTTTTTAGGAAAACATTTTGTTAGACCTCCTAAAGTAGCCTAAATAACTTTAAATGCTTATTGTCTATTTCCAATAATATTTTTCAATGATAGTATGAAAATAAAACATATTTTTTTATAAATGGACTTTGATATACATCTATCATCTTTTATTGCTTATTTAACTACTGAAAAAGCTCTTTTGGATAACAGCGTTGAAGCATATATTAGAGATATAAAATTTTTACTTAATTTCTTAAAGAGTAAAAATATAAATTCTCTAAAAAAAATAAAACAAGAAGATATAATTGAATATTTAAGTTTTTTAAAATCCAGGAATTTAGCTTCTTCTACAATTGCAAGATCTTTAGTTTCAATTAAAATTTTTTTTAAATTTTTAAAAAAAGAAGATGTTATAAAAACCAATGTTTCTAAATATTTAGATGTTCCGAGAATTTGGCAGTTAGTTCCAAGTGTTTTATCATATAGTGAAGTAGAAGAACTTTTAAATGCTATTGATAGTAGTTCATTTATAGGATCTAGAGATAAGGCTGTTTTTGAAACTATTTATGCAACAGGTATTAGAGTAAGTGAAGCGTGCAGTTTAAAAATAAGCGACATAAATGATAATTTTATAAAGGTTATGGGAAAGGGAAATAAAGAAAGAATAGTACCAATTGGAAAAAAAGCAATAGATGCTATTGATAGATATTTAGTTGACTTTAGAAAAGATATTAAAAGTTCTTTTTTATTTGTATCTAAAAATGGTAAAAAAATAGATAGAATAACTATCTGGCAAAGAGTTAAATTTTATGCTAAAAAAGCAGATATTAATAAAGACATATCTCCTCATACCTTAAGACATTCTTTTGCTACTCATTTGCTTGAAAATGGAGCTGATTTAAGGCTTATTCAAGAGATGCTAGGACATGCGGATATATCAACTACTGATAGATATACACATATATCAAAAGCTCATCTAAAAAAATCTTTTGATAATTTTCATCCAAGACCTTAATCTTTATTTATTTTTTTTAAAATAAGATCATTTACTATTTGAGGGGATGCTTTGCCTTTAGTTTGTTTCATTACTTGACCAACTAAGAAGGCAAGCGCTTTATCTTTTCCATTTAAATAATCTTCAATGGAAGATGGGTTATCTTTTAATACTTGATCTACTATAGGTTCTATTTCACTTACATCATCTAAAGGTTGATAGTTTGGGTTGTTTTTAACTATTTCAATCGGGTCTAATTTAGGGTTTTCTATAAGATCATCAATTACTGATTTTGCAATTTTTTTATTTATTTTTTTCTCATCAATTAAATTTACAATGTTTGCTATAAAAATAGGGGGGATGTTTAATGTAAAAACAGATTTGTTTATAGCTTTTAATTTACCCGTTAATTCAATTGTTAAAATATTACAAAGTAGGTTTGCATTTTTTGTATGCAACAAAGCTTCTTCGAAGTAATTACAAAGTTTTTTGTCATTTATTAAAATAGATGCACTATATTCAGATAATTTTAAAGAGTTAACATATCTAATAAATCTTGCGTGAGGAAGTTCAGGAAGCTCTTTTTTTATTTCATTTATCATATCTTGTGATATGAATAGGGGAGGAATATCTGGTTCTGGAAAATATCTATAATCTTGTGCACTTTCTTTTTTTCTCATCAAAACAGTCTTTTTTAAAGTGCTATCCCATCTATAGGTCGAAGATACTATTACTTGATCGTGTTTAGTATTTGGATTTTCATCATATAGGTGAATCTGTCTTTTTATTTCATGATCAATAGCCATTTCTAAAAAAGAAAAAGAATTCATATTTTTAATTTCTACTTTAGGTCTAAGCTCTTTTTCATTTTTAAATCTCACAGATACGTTTGCATCCACTCTTAAAGATCCTTCTTCCATATTACAATTAGATGCATCTATATATTCCATGATGGCTTTAATAGCCATAGCATATGCCTTGGCTTCTTTTGCTGATTTCATAGAAGGCTCAGATACTATTTCAAGTAGTGGGACTCCAGCTCTATTAAAATCAACTCCAGCAAAATTAGAAAAATGTTTTAACATTCCAGAATCATCTTCTAAATGAGCTTCTTTTATAATTACTTCAATACTTTTTCCTTCAACATCCGCTTTAACTACTCCATTTGTAATAATAGGTTTGAAAAATTGAGTGATTTGATAATTTCTAGGGGAATCTGGATAAAAGTAAGATTTTCTGTCAAATGTTGTGACTTTTGCAATATTAGCATCTATTGCAAGTCCAAATAAAATAGCTTTTTTTACAGCTTCTTTATTAAGAAGAGGTAGGGTTCCAGGTTGAGCTGTACAAATATTTGATATATTAACATTAGGTTCATCCCCAAATTTATTCAAAGCCGGAGAAAAAAGTTTTGATTTAGTATTTAATTGCACATGCAATTCAAGGCCGATTACAGCTTCCCAAAGATCATATGTTGCATTATCTGTCATTTTTACTCCTTATCGAACATAGGTGGAATTTTATTAAATATTGAAAGCTTTCTTTCGAATATATTTGCATATTTTATAACATTTACATCATGCATTTGAGGTCCTATAATTTGAATTCCAAAAGGTTTGTTTTCACTGTCGAATCCAGAAGGCACAGATGTTGCTGGGAGTGCTGATAAATTAACAGAAATTGTAAATAGATCTTGTAAATACATTGAAACCGGATCCTGAATAGAGTTTAATTTAAATGAAGTTGTAGGGGATGTTGGCATTAATATAAAATCACATTTTTCAAAAGCTTCGTTATATGCATTAATTATTAAAGATCTTACTTTTGATGCTTTTTTATAAAAAGCATCTTGGTGGGATGATGATAAAACATAACTTCCTAAAATAATTCTTCTTTTAACTTCTTTTCCAAAACCTTCATCTCTAGATAATTCATATACTTCTTCTATGCTTTTAGCATTTTTTGATCGAACTCCATATCTAATACCATCAAATCTAGCTAAGTTAGTAGAGGCTTCAGCTGTTGCTAAAATGTAATATACAGCTATCGAATATTTTAAAATATCTAAATTAATATCTACAATATCAGCACCTAATTTTTTAAAAACTTCTATAGATTCATCAAAGTTTTTTTTAGTAGATGGATTTAAATTTTCTAAAAAATGAAAAGGAATTCCTATTTTTTTACTCTTTAAATCTTTATTTAAATTTTCTAAATATGTCTCATTTGGAAGATGAAGAGATGTTGCATCCATTTCACATTTAGAGCCTAGAACTTCCATTACCAAAGCAGCATCTAATGTATTAGTAGTAAAAGGGCCAATTTGATCTAAAGAAGACCCAAAGGCAACAAGGCCATATCTTGAAACTCTACCATATGTAGGTTTATGTCCTATAATTCCACAAAAAGCAGCTGGTTGTCTAATAGAACCGCCAGTATCAGTTCCAAGAGATATAGGAACTAATCTTGCAGCAACTGATGCAGCAGATCCTGAAGAAGATCCACCAGGTGTACATGAAAGATCCCAAGGATTTTTTGTTACAAAAAAAGAAGAGTTTTCTCCAGAAGATCCCATAGCAAACTCATCTAAGTTAGTCTTACCAATAATTATTGCATCTTCTTTTTCTAATAATTCTATAACAGATGCATTATATGGAGCTTTGTAATTTTTTAAAAACTTCGAAGCGCATGTGCAGTTTTCATTTCGTATTAAGATATTATCTTTTATCGCAATTGGAATAGAGGCTAATTTACCGATTGGTTTATTTTCTTTTAATCTTTGATCTAATTCTTTTGCTTTTTTTAGCGCTCTTTCATTGTATACTTCAATAAAGGATTTTATTTGAGGATCATATTTTTCTATTCTTTTTAAAAAGTACTTAATTATTTCAACGCTTGATTTTTTTTTATGAATAAATAGCTCTTTTATTTCTAGGGCGCTCTTTTTGTACATTGGTTACCTTTATTAATTTTGATCGATAATAGTTGGAACTTTAATCATGCCAGCTATCACTTCAGGTGCATTTTTAAGCAGTTCTTCTCGCTTTAATGTATTAGAAGGCAAATCTTCTCTTAAAATAATTTGTTGATTTTCAAGCAATGTATATGTGCTTTTAATCTTAGAAGTATCTACTTGATCAAGCTCTTCAATAAAATTTAAAATTCTAAAAATATCATTTTTGATTTCAACTTTTTCTTCTTTAGTAAGTTTGATTTTACAAAGCCTTTCTAAATCAACTAATGTATCATCATCAAAATTATTCATTAATTTATACCTTTTTTATAGATTTTACCCTTTAAAACCCTATATTGTCAATTGTTTTTAGGCTGTTTTCTACTTAAGAAAAACTTCTTTTTTAAAAAAAAATAATGACAATCAAAATTTTTTTTTTTAATATGCAGTTAAATGGTTTTAAGACACTAAATAATTTTTTTAAATTTTAAGCGGAGGTTTTTAATGAAACTTATTAGATTTATAGCAATGTTATTAATGGTTGTTGGAGCTATCAACTGGGGACTTTGGGGCTTATTTCAGTTTGATATTGTTAAAGCACTTTTCCCATACAGAGGCAGTAATGTTAGTACAATAGCTGCTATTGTCTATATTGTAGTTGGACTAGCTGGTATTTATGGAATTTCTTTCCTTTTTAAAAACCATTGTACAAAAGAACATAAATAGACATTTAATCGGTAGCCTTAAATGAAAATAATCAAATTTATAGTTTTATTATTAATTATATTAGGATCAATAAATTGGGGCCTTTGGGGCTCTTTTCAGTATGATATAATTCAAGATATTTTTGGCTTCGATAGATCTCTTTTCGCAAGACTTATGTATATATTAATTGGTCTTTGTGGAATTTACGCAATTTCTTTTCTTTTCTCAGATAAGTTTAGTTATTGCAAAAACAAAAAATAATTATATGGGCGTATTTTATTGCGCCCATATCTTAGGAGTTAAAATGAAAAAAATCTCTTTTAATCCTTGGGGCTCAATGTGGACAAGCCCTTCAAAAACGATTAAAGCTATAATCGAATACAATCCTAAATATGGATTTTTTCAATTAGCTTCTATAGCTTTTCTACAAGCCTTTTTTTTTATCGTTGCAAGAAAGCAAGTAACCCTTCCTATTAATTATTTTTTAAGTTTAGTAATTGCTATAATTATATCTCCATTTATTGGAGCTATTCTTTTTTATATAAATAGCTTTTTTATATATATAACAGGAAAATGGCTTAAAGGAAGAGCTTCTTTTTCTCATGTATTATCATCATATGCTTGGTCTAAGATACCTTTAGTTATTGATTTAATCATGTGGTTTACTTTATTTATTTTTATTAAAGATCCAAGGTTTTTTAATTATAGTTCATCTATATCTATAATATTTATTGATATAATTTCTATAACCACGGCTATCTGGTCTTTATTTTTATTGATATCTTCTTTGAAAACAGTTCAAGGCTTTTCAACTCTAAGAGCTATTGGTAACATTATTTTATCTTTTCTTTTCTTATTTGTTATATTAATTGTTTTATTTCTATTTGTTTTGTTATTAATGAGCCTCTTTTCAAAATAAATTAATTTTATCCTTGCTAAAAAAATATTCTTTGTAATTAATGTGAATTACAAGGGGATTTAAGTATTTAGGGGGAAGAAATGGATAAAAAAAATCAATTTAATCCATTCATTAGTATTTTAACTAAACCAAAAGAGACTATTTTAAAAATAGTAGAAAAAGATCCAAATTATAAATTATGGCTGCTTTCTATTATTTACGGTTTAGTGTCTATACTGGGCTTTAGTCAAAGTATTTCTATAGGATATAAATATAACTTTTTTTTAATAGTATTTGTTTGTTTGCTATTATCTATCATATGGGGATATGTTGCATTTAGCGTTTCTTCTTTTTTTGTATATATTACTGGGAAGTGGCTGAAAGGAATAGCAAGCTATAAATCGATTAGAGCATCTTTTGCATGGTCTAATGTACCAATGATTATAAATATCTTAATATGGATAATTCTTCTAATAATTTTTCAGGATAAAATTTTTAAAGATTTTCCAAATAATTATATTTTAAGCAAATTTGAAATGATTGTTTTATTTTCATCTTTATTCTTGCAATTAATTGTAAGTGTTTATGTCATAGTCTTATATATAAACACGATAGCTTCGGTTCAAAATTTTTCAATTCTTAGATCTATTTTTAATATTATATTATCTTTAGTGCTTGCCTTTTTGATTACTTTAGTAATTTCATTTTTATTTTATATAATTACAAAGGGGATTAAAACCTTATGAAAAAGCTATTTATAATTTTTTTGTTTTTATCTATAAAGCTATTTCCATTAGATTGGCAAGAGTTTTACAGTATTCCTGGTAAATGTTTAATCAGCTTTCCTAATAAACCTTATCATAGAGCTCAAATACTTCCCATTTACGAAGCAAATGCTTATATGCAATATGATGTATATCTATCAGAAATTGATGAAGAGAATTCTGTTTGCATGATGGTTGTAGCAAAATATCCAACAGCTATAGATCCTAAAAAAGAAGAAGTGAGTTTAGAAAGCTTTTTAAATGGTATGATTGGTAAAAACAAAAATAGAAAAGTAATAGAAGCTAATTTTTGTGATTTTAAAAATTGTAATGCACTCAATTTTACAGTAGAAAAAGAAAATAGAAATTTTCAAGGTAAAGTTTTTATATTTAATGATAAACTATATTTAATCGCAATCGAACACAATAGTGATATTGAAATGGAAGATAATTTAGAGGAATATATAAACTCTTTTTCATTTGAAGAGTAAAATTATTTGCTAATTCCTACCATTCTATCAAATTCTAATTTTTGAGTAATCTTGTCTAGTTTTTGAACTTTTGAAATAGTTCTTTTGGCATTTTCATTTTTATATATTAAAAGATGATTTTTAGAGAATTTCGCAACTTGTACAAAATGCGTTATGCAAATAATTTGCATATATTTAGAAAGTTCTTTTAGCTTTTCACCAATTACTAAAGCGCTAAGTCCTCCAACATTTGCATCTATTTCATCAAAGACAATACAAGGAGTAGCATCATTTTTTGCAATAGATTGCTTTATGCTAAGCATAACTCTTGAAAGCTCACCGGAGCTTGCTATATTTTTTAAAGGTTGCAAATTTGTGCCACTATTTGCTGTAAACAAAAATGTTATATGATCATCTCCTATACTAGTTCTATTAGTCTTTGTGATATCTACATTAAATGAAGAGTTTTTCATGTTTAGATCTTTTAAAATCTTTTCTACGCTTTGTTTGAATTTCTGTGAATTGTTTTGTCTAATTTCACTAATTTCATTAGCCTTTAGGTCTAAATCTTTTGATAAAACATTTATTTTCTTTTTTTCTTCTTCAATTTTATCATCAATATTTTCTTGAAAATTAATTGTGCTTATAGCTTTTTCTTTATAGGAGGTTATTTCTTTATAAGTAGATCCATATCTTTTTTTTATTTTATGAATCTCATTTAACCTGTTTTCAACATATTCTAGTCTTGTAGGATCTATGTCCATTTTAGATTTTATTTTTAAAATAGCATGATTTATTTCATCTACTTCAAAATTAATATTTTTAATCAAATTATAAGCTTCATCAAAATCTTTACTTAAATTTTTTATGGACAATAGTTCGTTTTCAAAGTTTTTGAATTTTGAAATTAAGGCAATGTTTTCATCAGATAAAAAGTTATCAAAAAACTCTATTTTTTTTAAAATATCATGCGACGATGCTAAAAGATGATGTTCATTTAAAAGGTTTTCTTCTTCATTTTCTTTTAAATCTACTTTTTCTATATTTAAAAGATCATCTTTAGATGATTCAATTTTTTTGTAACTTATTTCTTTTTGTTTAATTAGATCATCTAACTTTTTTTCTAAATTTTTTAAAAGATTTAGATCTTTTGAAAAAGAAGAAACTTTATTTTTTAAATTAGAAAAAATATCTATTAGACTTAATTGATATTTTTCATTTAAAAGATTTTGATTTATATTTTGTGATACTATCTCTACAAAAAAAGAGGATATCTGTTTTAAAATATTTAAGTTTATAAGTTCATCATTAATAAATACTCTATTTTTCCCATTTTTAAAAATTTCTCTTCTAATTGTGATGTCATTTGTAATTGAAATATCATAAGTATTTAAAATTTCAGTTATACTCTTAGTATCTTTTAAAAAGAAATTAGCTTCTATTATCGATTTTTCTTTATTTTCTGGTATGATATTTTGATTTGCTTTTGCTCCTAAAATTAAAAAAATCGAATTTAATATTGTAGTCTTTCCAGATCCGGACTCTCCCGTAATTATATTAAAAGTTGGATCAAAAAATATCTTCTCTTCTTCAAATAAAAAGATATCTTTTAAATATAGAGATTTAATCATCGTTTAAAATATTGTCTTTAGTTTTAAAATGAATTTTTGCTACTTTTTCTAAATAATCAGGGCCATATTTTGCAACAAACTTTTTACCGAAATCAATAACAGTTCTAGAAGCACCTTTAGGAAGTTTAATTTCATATTTTTTTGATAGTTCGTCTATTCCTTTTACAAAAGAGGCTCTAGCTAAAATAGATGCTGCAGCGACAACCGGATCTTCTTCAGCTTTAGTTCTTTGTTCTAAATCTATATCAAGTTTTTTTCTTTTAACTAAATTTTCAACTACAGATTTATTTGCAAATTGATCGATTATTACATTTTTACAATTTGTTTTTTTATGTAAGTTATCAATTACAGTTACATGTCCCCATGCAAGCAAGGAATTTAAATTTTTAAATTTTAAATATAACTCATTGTATTTTTCTGGAAATAGTCTAATAATTTCATGATCACATAATTTAGATATTATGCCTGCTAACTTTAAAATTTCTTTATCAGAAATCTTTTTAGAATCTCTTATATTTGCTTGAATTAATTTTTTAATTGAATCTTCATCTGCATGAACTCCAGCTATACATAAAGGGCCAAAAAAGTCACCTTTACCAGCTTCGTCAACTCCGATTCTGGAAACCATAGAAACATGAGCATGTGGATGCGAAAATTTAAATGATTTTAAAATATTAGGTTCTAAATAAAATTCTATAAATTCATCTTTTTCCTTTCCTTGTACTACTAAAGATCCAGATTCATACAAAACAACTACAACATTTTTTTTATTAGCTTTGAAAATAGTATAATTTGGTTTGGTAAAAGAAAATCCAAATTCTTTTAAATCCTTTAATAGTTGATCTTTTAGGTTTAAATCTAGTTTACAGGTAAATGTGTTGGGTTTTTTCATAGTTTATTCAACAGTTATTAATTAAATTTTTGCATTTTATATAAAAAAAATACAAGGAAGATGTTGATAAATTTGCAACAAAACCAAAATAAAGATAAAATGATAATTTTATTACGCATTCATTTGAGGTGAATATATGAAAAGCTATAAACAACAAGTAGGAAATTTATTTAAAACAAAAAGAGAAGAGATGACACTTAGTTTAAAAGAGGTTGAAAATGCAACGTCTATTAGGATGTTATATCTAAATGCTATTGAAGACGGTCATATAGAAAGATATTTGTCTTCTGTATATGCTCTTGGTTTTATTAGACAATATGCTAAATTTTTGGGTCTTAATGGAGATCAAATAATAAAGGATCACCCAAAAGCTTTTACTCCAATTAATAAAAAACCAGAGTTTGATTATGGAATTGGGACTTTAGAAATGCGCAAGTCTAGTTCTTCAAATATTAAAAAAAAGCAAAATAGACTTTGGGTTATTATGTTTATTGGAATAACTTTTTTAGCGTATTTATTTGCAAAAGCTCTCGGTCTTTTTTAATGTTAAAATTGAAAAATATTAATATTAAAAATTTTGTACATGGATTAATAATGGGGCTTTGTGATTTACTGCCTGGAATCTCAGGCTCTACTATTGCATTTATGATGGGAATATACGATGAGTTAATATCTTCGTTAAATCAGATCAATTTTAATTTTTTTAAAACTTTATTTTCTAAAAATTTTCAAAAAGCTTTTGAAAAGATAAATATTAAGTTTTTATCAGCTTTATTATTGGGAATGATTTTTTCTATTATATTTTTTTCAAAAATAATAAATTATTTATTAAACAATAATTTAACCAACATTGCACTTTTTGGGTTTTTTTTAGGAGCTTTAATTTCATCAATATTTATTATTTTAAAAAATTTAGATAGGTTTAATTTAAAAAATTTATTTTTTATAATAATAGCTTTTTTAATTTCTTATTTTATAACTTTAATTAGCAATTTAAATTTTGGTTTAAATTTTAATATTAAATTAATACTTTGTGGATTTTTTGCTATGTGTGCAATGTTGCTGCCGGGAATTTCAGGAAGTTTTATTTTACTTGTTTTAGGAGTATACAAAGACATAATTTTTTCTCTTTCACATATATTTTTATTTAGCTCTATTAAAACAATTTTTTTTGTTTCTTTGGGTGTAGGGATTGCATCTTTAATTTTTCCAAAAATAATTTTTTATTTTTTAAAAAAATACAAAGATCAAATGACTAGCTTAATAATTGGCTTTTTAATTGCTTCAAGCACTAACTTAATTCCATTTGAAAAAAAAGCATTTTCTAATTTAAATACCATAATTATTTTTCAGTTATTATTATTTTTGATTTTTTTAATATTGGGTTTTTTGATTTTTTTTATAATTAAACAAAAATCCATAAAAAAATTTAAAATTTAACTAAACTATCTTGCATATAAAATAAACGAATTATATTATGATGAAGTAAACTCAATAATATATAGTTGTGAAGTTATGGAATTTAAAACTCTTTCAGATTATGAAATTATAAAAAAGCTAGGTAGCGGATCTTTTGGAGATGTCTATTTAGCAGAACATAAATTTGTTAAGAAAATATTTGCTTTAAAAGTTTTATCTAAAGAATTAGTAGATGATGAAAATTTTATTCAAAATTTTGAAAAACATGTAAATGTTTTAACAAGATTAGATCATCCTTCTATTGTAAAAATTCACAATATTTGTAAAGCTGACGGACATTATTTCTTAGTGATGGATGCAATGGTAGATTCTTCAAATGAAATATTATCATTAGAGAAATTTTTGGAGTTTAGGGGAAATATTTTAGCAGAAATAGAAGTTGAAACTATTTTAAGACAAATAGCGTCTTGTTTAGATTATGCCCATAAAATTGAGTTTGCATCAAAAAAGTTACATCATTCTTCTTTAAAATTTGAAAATATATTTGTTAAACAAGTAGATCAGGGACTCAAAATTTATATATCTGATTTTGGTTTTTCAAAATTAATAGGAGAAGGAAAAGTTCTTTTTAAATCGCAAGAGAATCTTTTAAAAGAGATGTCTTTAAATGAAGAGACTGATCCTAATTTAAGAATCGAAAAAACTCATAAATTTTTAAATAGTTTTTCATTTTTATCACCTGAGCAGAAATTTAAAAATCAGCAAGAAGAAATAGATATAAAATCTGATATTTATTCATTTGGCGTTTTAGCATATTATTTAATAGCAAGAGAGTTTCCTCAAGGTTACTTTGATCTTCCTTCAAAAATCGCACCAGAATATAAATTGAACTGGGATCTTTTGATTTGTAAATGCCTTCAAAAAGATCAATCTAGAAGACCTGCTTACTTAATTGAATCATTAAATTCATTTCTATCTAAAGAAGAAAGTGATATTTCATCACTTGAAGTTCTTTCATGGGATGAAGTTGAAAAAAAAGTTGAAAATGCTATGCAGATGTCTTTTGAATTTTCAAATGATTTCAATAAATTTGAAGATAAAGATGAAGATGAAGATGAAGATACAATTGATCCAAAATCTATTAAATTTACATCAGTAGAACCATCAGATCAAAAACCAATTATTAATCCTCAAAATGTTGAAAGACCAATTTATGAGCCTGATCCTGGAGCAATTTTCAATAAAGAGCTTAATGTATCTTACTATCAACCTAAAAAAGTAGAATTTAAAGAAGTAAATCCTATTCAAACTGAAATGGTAATAATTCCTAAAGGAGAATATTTTAGAGGATCAGAAGAGGGATCAAGAGATGAAAAATCTAAACATAAAATATCAATCTCTTCATTTGCATTAGATATTCATCCTGTTACCAATGAACAATTCGTTAGGTTTTTAGAATTTATGGGTGGTGAAAAAGATTCAAATAACAATGATATTATAAGACTTAGAAATTCTAGAGTTAAAAGATCCGGTGGTAAGTTAACAATTGAATCTGGCTATTCAAAACATCCAGTAGTCGGAATTACTTGGTATGGAGCGCAAGCATATGCAAAATGGGTAGGAAAAAGACTTCCAACAGAAGCTGAGTGGGAAATAGCTTCTCAAGGAGGATCTATAGATATGACATATCCAACTGGAATAAATATTGATCATACTCAGGCTAATTTTTTTAATTCAGATACAACTTCTGTTATGAGTTATCCTTCAAATGGATATGGTATTTATGAGATAGTTGGAAATGTTTATGAATGGTGTGAAGATTGGTATGCATATAATTTTTATGATACGTCTCTTCAAGATCCTGAAGATCCAAAAGGTCCACCTCAAGGGGTGTATAGAGTGCTTAGAGGCGGATGTTGGAAATCTTTAAAAGAAGACTTAAGATGTGCTCATAGACATAGAAACAATCCAGGTGCTGTCAATGGCACTTATGGATTTAGATGTTCAGCTAACGTATCTTAATTTTTTTTAAAAATTCTTTTTTATGTCTAATATGATATAATCTTTGATTAAAAAAATGTTTTTATTATGAAATTATATTTAATTAGACCAAGAGGCTTTTGTGCTGGTGTGGTAAGAGCTATTAACATAGTTGAAAAAGCTCTAAAATTATATGGAGCTCCCATCTATATAAAACATGAGATAGTTCATAACAAACATGTAGTAAACTCACTAAAAGAAAAAGGTGCTATTTTTGTAGAGGATTTAAATGAAATTCCAATGGGATCCAAAGTTATCTATTCAGCGCATGGAATATCACCACAAATAAGAAATGAGGCTAAAAAAAGAAATTTGATTGAAATTGATGCTACTTGTGGTTTAGTTACTAAAATACACTCGGCTGTTAAAAGATATGCGTCTAAAGGATATAAAATAATATTAATCGGTAAAAAAAAGCATGTTGAAATTATTGGGATTTATAACGAAGCTCCAAGCGTTACTACAATTATTGAAAACACAAAAGATATTGATCTGTTAAATTTTAAAAAAGAAGAAAAATTATTTTTTATAACTCAAACAACTTTAAGTACAGATGATGTTATAGATATAAAAAAAAGTTTATTAAACAAATACCCAAATATTGAAACACTTCCAACTTCTTCTATTTGTTATGCAACTACTAATAGACAAAACGCTCTTAAAGAAATTACAAATAATGTAGATTTAGTTCTTGTGATTGGAGATCCAACTAGTTCCAATTCCAACAGGCTAAAAGAAGTTGCTATCAAAAGAAATAAAATGGCTTATCTTGTAAATTCAAAAGATGAAATAGATCCTAAATGGTTTGAGGGTATAAATAGCATTGCAATGACAGCTGGAGCTTCAACACCAGAAAATATAGTGCAAAGCTGCATTGAAAAATTGTACGACTTTGGGCTTAAGGAAATTGAAGAAATAATATATAAAAAAGAAGATGTTATTTTTGAACTTCCAACGCAACTTTTAAATGTTTAAATTTTCAAAATTGAATCTAGTAGTTTTTTAGTATATGGATGTTTAGGGTTTTTAAAAATCTCATCAACGCTGCCTGTTTCAACTATTTTTCCCATATGCATGACTATGACTCTCGTTGCAAAATTTCTAACTACAGCTAAATCATGAGAAATAAATAGATATGAAAGGTTTAATTTTTTTTGAAGATCTTTTAATAAATTTATTATCTGAGCTTGAATAGATACATCAAGTGCTGACATGCACTCATCGCATATTATTAATTTTGGATTTATACTAATTGCTCTAGCTATTGCAATTCTTTGTTTTTGTCCTCCACTAAACTCATGAGGAAATCTACTTTTAACATTTGAGGGTAGATTTACTTTTTTTAATAAATCATCCAAATATGTATCAATTTCTTCATCTTGAAAGGTAGTATTAATTTTAATAGGTTCTTTTAAAATTTCATTGATTTTCATTTTGGGATTCAGCGAAAGATAAGGATCTTGAAAAATCATAGAGATATTTTTAGAGGTCTTGTTTTTATTGATTAAATCATGATTAAAAAATATGGTTCCATTAGATGGTTTTTCTAAATCAATTATCATTCTAGCAATTGTTGTTTTACCAGAACCTGATTCACCAACGATAGCTAAGGTTTCATTTTCATAAATAGAAAAGCTAACATCATCTACTGCATTGATTGTTTTATGGTGTAATTTAAAAATCTTTTTTAAATTTTTAACTTCAATTATTTTTCTTTGCATTCCATCTCTTTTTTATATAAATGACAGCTAACAAAACGATCATTTTTTAATTTATAAATATCTAAAAGAGAATTTTCACAAACTCTTTTTTTATTTAAACACCTATTATAAAATAAACAGCCACTTTCTTTTTTGTGTGAAGAAAAAGTAGATCCTTCAATTGAAAAAATATCTTTTTCTTGAGTTATTTTCGGAATGGCTTCTATTAGCATCCTAGTATATGGATGATAAGGGGAGGATATTAAATTATTAATATTAGCAATTTCAACTATTTTTCCAGCGTACATAACAACTGTTTTTTTAGAGATGTATTTTACAACAGATAGATCGTGGGATATAAATATAATAGATGTTTTGTATTTATCTTTTATTTTTTTTAAAAGATCTAAAATTTGCTTTTGAATAGTAACATCTAATGATGTTGTAGGCTCATCTGCTATTATTATTTTAGGGTTAGATGCAATAGCAATAGCTATCATAACTCTTTGTCTTTCTCCTCCAGATAACTGATGAGGGTAGTTGTTATATTTAGCTATTGGATTTTTAATTTCTACATCTTCTAATAAATCATACACCTTTTGTTTAGATTTGTTTTCTTGAACAGCTTCTAGTATTTGTTTTCCAATTTTCATGGTTGGATTTAGTGAAGAGAATGGATCTTGAAAAATTATAGAAATTTCACTTCCTCTAATTTTTTTCATATCTTTTTCTTTTAATTTAAGTAGATCTTTATTTTTATAATATATATTCCCAAAAACTTGTGTATTATTAGATAATAGTTTTAAAATTGTATGCATTAAAACGCTTTTACCAGAGCCTGATTCACCTACAATTGCAAGTATTTCATTTTCATATAAATCAAATGAAATATTTCTAATTGCATGTATCGTTTTTTTATCTACTAAAAAATTTACACTTAAATTTTTTATTTGAAGTAATTTATTCATTTTTTAGCCTTGGGATCTAATGCGTCTCTTAACCCATCACCTACTAAATTAAAAGCAAACATAGTAATAGATATCATAAATGCTGGGAAAAACAGTCTATAAGGATAATACCTAAGAGCTGACAGACTATCATTTATCATAACTCCCCAAGATGCAAGTGGAGCTTGAACACCAAGGCCTAGAAAACTTAAAAAAGCTTCAGTAAAAATAGCTAAAGGAATAGTAATGGTCATTGTAGTTATTATACTTCCGGTGCAATTTGGAAGAAGATGTGAAAATATTATTCTTAAATTGCTAGCCCCATATATTTTAGCAGCTTCAATAAAAGGCATTTTTTTAAGTGTTAAAATTTGAGCTCTTACAATTCTTGCCATATTAATCCACCCTGTCATTGTAATTGCGATAATTATTGTTGTAATACCAGAACCCATAACCACCATAAGTAAAATTACAGTAAGTAAATATGGAACAGTTGCTATAACATCTGCTATTCTCATCATTATCTCATCTGTAACACCTCCTATATATGCAGAAACTGCTCCATAAACCACTCCAATTACAATATCAATAATAGCTGCCATTATTCCAATAAATAACGATATTCTAGCTCCTATAAATACTCTTGTGAAAATATCTCTTCCAAGCTCATCTGTTCCAAAAAAATATTTAAAAGAAGGGGGAGTGTTTTTTATTTCTAGATTTGTTTCGAAATAAGTATAAGAGCTGAACATAGGGACAAAAATAGAAAGTATGATTAAAGAAAAAATAATTACAAGTCCAAAAAATGCTGCTTTATTTAACAAAAATCGTTTTTTTGCATCTTGGAAATAAGATACATTATCAATATCAAAATTCATTTCTTTCATATGCTTTTTCTATCCTTGGATCGATTAATCTATAAATAATATCAATGAAAAACATTATAGTTATTAAAACAAAGCTAAAAAAGACAGTAAGTCCCATTATTACTGTGTAATCTCTAGAAGCAATGCTTGTTACTAAATAAGAGCCAATACCTGGCACGGAAAAAATTTTTTCAATTATAAAACTACCAGTTAATAAATGGGCAGTAATAGGCCCCAAATATGCAATTACTGGCAATATTGCATTTTTTAAAGCATGTTTAAAAACAACATCAAAGGTACTTAGACCTTTAGAAATGGCTGTTTTAATATAATCGCTTTGTAATACTTCAATCATCGAAGATCTGGTTAGTCTTGCTATATATGCAGTTGGGAGTGATGCAAGTGAAACAGCGGGAAGTATGGAATGCATAAAAGAAGAAAATCTAGCTATTGGAAAAATACTTAGTTTCATAGCAAATATATATTGAAGCAAACTTGCAAATAAGAAATTTGGAATAGATATTCCAATAATTGCAAAAATCATAATTAAGCTATCTTGAATTTTATTTTTTTTTAAAGCAGCGATAGAGCCGAGAGTTATTCCGAAAAATAGAGATATAAATAAAGCCTCTAAACCAAGAACAAAGGTTACATAAAAACCATCTTTAATAATTTGGTTAACACTTCTAGATTCAAATATTAAAGAAGGGCCAAAATCAAAAGTAAAAAAACCTTTTATGTATTTCAAATATTGAATATATAAAGGCTTATCAAGTCCATAATGAGTATATAAAGATTTTAAAATTTCTCTTGGCATATTTTGGTGAGATAAAAAAGGATCTCCAGGAATTGCTTTCATTAAAAAAAAAGTTGCACTCATCACAACAAACAAAGAAATAAAAGAAATAATTAACTTTTTAAAAAAATATTTTATCATTTTATCTATAGTACTTCATCAAAAGTTATATCATAAAATAAAAAAAATAGCTAAAATATCTTCAAAATTATTTGATTTTAAAGTTTTTATGAAGAAAAAATTTGTATACTTTGTTTCACTTGGGTGTTCTAGAAATCTAGTAGATTCTGAGACTATGATTTATAAATTATCTCTCGCAAATTATCACTTAACGAATGAGATAACTAAAGCTGATGCTTTAGTTGTAAACACCTGTGGTTTTTTAAAAGAAGCAAGAGATGAGGGGTATAGTGTTTTAGATGAAATGTTTGAAGAAAAAAAAGATAGCGCTAAAGTAATAGTTACAGGATGTATGGCAAATCTTTTTTTTAATGAAATTAAAAAAAAATATAAAAACTTGCATTCAATAATATCTGCTGGAGAAGTAAATTCTATAGTTGAAGCAGTAACTGATAAAATAATAAAAAACGATAAAAAATCATTTATTCAACAAAGAGATTTTAAAAGAGTTTTAACAACGCCTAGTCATTTAGCATATTTAAAAATATCTGAAGGGTGTCAAAAAAGATGTTCTTATTGCATAATTCCAAAAATAAAAGGTCCTTTAATTTCAAGAACAGTAGATTCAATTATTGAAGAATTTAAACATCTTTTAGAAAACGGAGTTTTTGAAATAAATTTAATAGCTCAAGATTTATTAGATTATGGAAAAGATAGAAATGAAAAAGATGCATTAATAAATTTAATTAAAGAAATACTAAAAATAAAAAAAGATTTTTGGCTTAGACTTCACTATGTTTATCCTGATGATATTACAGATGAATTTATTGATCTTATCTTATCAGATAATAGAATATGCAATTATTTAGACATGCCTCTTCAGCATGTATCTAATAATGTTTTAAAAAACATGAGAAGAAAGACTACAAAAGAAAATATAATTAAAATATTCTCTACTCTTAGAAAAAAAGATAAAAGCTTTACAATTAGAACATCTTTAATGGTTGGATTTCCAAATGAAACAGAGGATGATTTTAATGAACTATTAAAATTCATAGAAGATTATCAAATAGATCATATTGGAGTATTTAAATATGTAGATGAGCCTTTTGCATCATCTTTCAAATTTGATAATAAAATAGATCAAAAAATAATAGATGAAAGATTTGAACAACTTACAAAGAAACAGTTTGATTTAGTTCAAAAAAGAAATAAAAAACTAATTGGAAAGGAAATAGATGTTTTAGTAGATGGGTACCATAAAGAATCTGATCTACTATGTGTTGGCAGGACAAAATCTTTGGCATATGATGTAGATTCAAATATCATTATTAATGATATTTCTAAAATAGATTCATTCGGAAAAATATATAACGCTAAGATCATAGACAATGTTGGCTATGATCTTTTAGCTCAAATTAAATAAATTTTTTAATTAATTTAAAATTTGCTTTTATAAAAATTAGGTAAATTATTATGACAAGCTTATCTTTTATAGATGCTATTAATAGATCTGAAGATCTAAAAAAAGATTTTGAAAGGGATAAAAAAGGAAAATGTTTTTCTCTTAAAACCCTTTGTTCATTTGCAATATACAATGAAAATGATGAAAATAAAGATACGATTTATCTTTGTCATAAAGTGGCTCTTAAACAATTTGAAGAATACATAAGAAAATATTGTTGAGCTTCTTAGAAATTTTGAAGGTAAACAAGATGAAATAAAAAATTTAATAGAACTAATTAAATATAGAAAATTACAAAACCAACATAATCTTACAACTTTTTGATATATGGCAGCTAGAATTGAAGGACAATTATTTTTTAAAAATGATTTTTGGATGGAAGGATTAATAGAAGAATTTAATTCAACTAAAAAACATACTTGCCTGGGGTTGCAATCTTTATGTGCTGCCTCGAAGTATACTAATCATTTTTTTGATGAAAATATTATTAAGCATTGCCATCTAGTCGCATTGCAGATGCTTGAAGAGTATGCAAATAATTATAAAACTAATTCTGAATCTTATCCAAGCTATAGAGAGGCAATAATAAAAAACTATATTAAGTTAAATCAATATGAATATGCTATTAGACTTATTAATGAACTGCCAAAGAACTTATTTCGAGAAAAGATATTTCTTTTTTGTGAATTAATTAGAAAAAAAATTCAACTTGGAGAAGAAAAAGATGCTTATAGGTATATCCAACAAAATATAGAAAATATTAATTCTTTGAAAAATGTATATTTTCAAAAAAAGGCTGAACTATTTTTAAATATATTAGATGTATTTATTCTTTTAAGATTTAAAAGAGATGAACTAATTAAATTATTAGAAAAAGCTGAAACCTTAAATTATTCCCCAAGTATATTAAGAAGATTCAGATTCGATTCTTGGTTAAAAGATAATAATTTTTATAAAATTCTAACCCTTTACTTAAAGTTAGGTTTTAAAAAGGAAGCATTACAAAAATATTGCTTAATTGAAAATCCAAGAATTAAAAGAGAAGCTTTTAAAGCACTTAGTGATATAGAAACTCTATTATAAGTCGTTTTTTATTGGATTTTTATGATATTCTTTTTAAAATTTTACAAAACCCAAATAAAACAAATGTACTCTTTAGAAAAAAATAACTTTGCATCAATTAATTTATCAATTGATAGACAAAGTCAAAATTTTAAAGCATTCATTGGATGTTCAAAAGTTTTAGTATGTTTCGTACCTACTTTAATTGGCACTGTTGGATTGTATTACGGGGTGAATAATTTAGTACAAAATAAACATATAGAAAATAAATATATTGTAAGTACTGTTATTGGATCTATATCTCTTGCTGTTGGAATAATTTTAACTTTTTCTTTTTGTAAACAAAAAGAAAAAAAATATTATTTACCATTATAAAATCTATTAAACATAAAAACTTTTGGTTTTAGATAAGATACTTTTCCTTACTGGATACTGGAGTTTTGCAATGTTTCAATTCTTTTAGTTAACTCTTCAATTCTAGCCAGCAGATGTCTTTTCCTCGTATCAGTAACAAAAGAACTCTCTCCCCAATTATGATGAAAATTTTCAAGTTGTAATTGCATTTGAGCGAATTCCTTTTTTTTTGATTCAAGTTCAGTAACTTTGCCAAAGTATATATGCATTATTTCTGATAAATTTGGCATATAAGCACTTCCTTCTTTATGGAGTTCAAATGCTGTATGAACGCAAGGAAACCAAGTTTTTTTTGAAGAAGAACATGGTAGGCAAGACATAATAAAAACCTCTAATTTAACAATGTAGCATATTCAATATTTTTATTATTTACTATCTTTTTATAAAGGAATAATAATAAATAATTAATTTAATTAATAATTCACAAGCAATTAAACAACAATTATTTAAAAAATAAATTTTTTATATGACAAAATATTAAAAAAATAATTTTTCTAAATACATATTTCAAGCATTTATAAATTTTTAAGTAACTCTTTTGCATTTTGAATAACTATGCATGTTTGAATGGATATATTTAAATAATTTTTGCAAGTTTAATATTTATAAGTGTTTTTATTTTTTAATTGATTTCAAATATTTTTTTAGCTTACTTTGAAAATAGAATAAAAAAATAAATAAAAGGAAAGTTTTATGAAAAAAAAACAAAAGTTTACAAGCTTTTCTCTTTTTACATCTATCGTAGCTGCAATAGGAGGACTTCTTTTTGGATATAATACATCTGTTATATCTGGGGCTTTACTTTTTTTAAAAAAATCTTTTGGTCTATCTACATTTAATCAAGAAATGTTAGTGAGTATTGTTTTAATAGGTGCTTTATTGGGTGCTTGTTTTGGAGGGCTGATAACTGATAAACTAGGTAGAAAGTTTACTCTTTTTTTTACATCTATACTTTTTATAATTGGAACTTTTGTTGCTATGAACGCAAATAGCATTAATATACTTTTACTTGGAAGAATGATTTTGGGATTTGCAGTAGGAATAGTTTCTCTAGCAACTCCTTTGTATATCTCTGAAATGTCTGATCCACAGCATAGAGGAGCTTTAGTTTCGTTAAATCAATTTGCAGTAACTATTGGTATTTTATTGGCTTATATCATTAATTATTCATTTGCAATAGATGGTAATTGGAGAGCTATGTTTGCTTTTGCTTTAATACCAGCTTTTGCACTTTTTATTTTATTATTTTTTGTGCCAGAGACACCGACATTTTTAGCAACACATGGTAAAAAGAAAAAAGCATTAAAAATTTTATCCAAAATTCTAATTGATACAAAAAATTCTGAAATATCAAATATTGAAAACAATAAAGAAAAAAAAGCAGCTTCATGGTCTCATCTTTTTTCTAAAAGTGTAAGACCTGCTCTTTTTATTGGTATTGGAATTAGTGTTTTCCAACAGATTACAGGAATAAATATTGTTATTTATTACGCACCTACAATTTTTCAACTTGCAGGTTTTGAAAGTGCACCATCTGCTATTTTAGCATCTATGGGTATTGGAACTATAAATGTAATTATGACATTTATAGCTCTTTGGTTAATTGATCTAGTTGGAAGAAAACCTCTTTTAAAAGTAGGTATTTCAGGAATGGTTATTAGCTTGACTGTTTTAGGATTTGCTTTTTTAGCAAAAGGAACTCTTGTATCTATGGTATCTGTTGTATCATTAATGGCATATGTTGCTTTTTTTGCTATAGGGTTAGGACCAATAGTTTGGCTTATAATATCTGAGATATATCCAATGGGGATAAGAGGTAGAGCTATGGGAATTGCAACTTTTGCAAACTGGACTACTAATTATATAATTACTCTTAGTTTTTTAACTTTAATTGAAATTTTAGGTAAAAGTTTTACATTTTGGCTTTATGCATTTATTGGTATAATAGCTCTTTGGTTTGTTATTAAAAAAGTACCTGAAACAAAAGGAAAATCTTTAAAAGAGATACAAAAATTTTTTAAAAATAAAAATATTTGATAGACTATAATAATATTTAATAAAAAAAGGAGTATATTATGAGCTTAAAATCAAAAATAGAATCATCGCTAGAAGAAGATGCAAAATATCTTTTAGAGCATACTAGTAAAACAGTTAAAAAAGAAGATCTGCATCTTCCTGGTCCTGACTTTGTAGATAGAATTTTTAAAAATTCTAATAGAAATATTAGAACGTTAGTGAATCTACAAAATCTATATAATCATGGAAGATTATCAAATACAGGATATTTATCTATTCTACCTGTAGATCAGGGAATAGAACACTCTGCTGGAGCTTCTTTTGCTCCTAATCCTATATATTTTGATCCAGAAAATATTATTAAGTTAGGGATTGAAGCTGGATGCAACGCTGTTGCTTCAACATCTGGTGTACTTGCTATAATGGCTAGAAAATATGCACATAAAATACCACTTATTTTAAAAATCAATCATAATGAATTTTTATCTTATCCAAATGCTTACGATCAAATAATGTTTGCATCAATTAAAAATGCATATGAGATGGGATGCGTTGGAATAGGAGCTACAATATATTTTGGATCAAAAGAATCAAGAAGACAAATTGTAGAAATTGCAAAGGCGTTTGAAATAGCTCATGAACTGGGTATGGCAACTATCTTATGGTGCTATCTAAGAAATCCTGGATTTAAAGTTGATGGAGTTGATTATCACACAGCAGCGGATCTAACAGGGCAAGCAAATCATTTAGGAGTTACAATTCAAGCAGATATTATCAAACAAAAGCTTCCAACTACAAATGGTGGGTATAAAGCTGTAAAATTTGGTAAGTTTAATGAGAAAATGTATAGTGAGCTTTCATCTGATCATCCAATTGATCTATGTAGATATCAGGTATTAAATAACTATAGTGGTAGAATTGGTCTAATTAATTCAGGTGGAGCTTCTGGTAAAAATGATTTAAAAGAAGCTTGTGAAACTGCTGTAATTAATAAAAGAGCAGGTGGTATGGGGCTAATCCTTGGTAGAAAAGCTTTTCAAAAACCACTAAAGGAAGGTATTGAAATTATTAATACTGTTCAAGATGTTTACCTATGCAAAGAAGTTACAATAGCTTAAATAATTGGCAAAGGTTTTTAAAAAAAAAATGCCGAATGGGTTATTTAAAAACGTCAAAAATATTTTCGTTACTATTAGATTTTTTATTGACTTTTCCACTCCATGGAAAAGGCTTTTTAGCTCTTGGAATATCATCATCTTTTTTTATTGTAATTAACCCTTGAATAAAAGAGCCGATACCGCCTTGAGATTGAAGAGCTTTTAAAGCAAGTATTTTGGCTATTGCAGAAGATGGATCTATTTTTATATTATCTAAAGAACCTTTAACTGGAATTTTTAATACATAGTCATCATTTAAATTTTTAACATTATATGAATATCTAAGAGCATCTGCTGTAACCCCTAAATTCATATGCATTTTTTTGTTAATTAAATTTATATTTCCCCAAGTGCATAAATGAATTACATTATTTATTAAAAAATCCATTCTGTCTGTATACAATATACCATCATTTACTTTGATATTTACAGGAGTGCACCAAATACTTATTATATTTGAATAAGGCATTTTAGCAATATTGGTAATCACTTCTAAGCTATTTGTATTTAATGTATAGATAATATTGGGGTTAATAAATAAATTTCCTATTTTTAATTTTTTCATATCAAAGGGATAAGGACAGGAAAAATTATTTTGAGAAAGTTTTAAAGTAACTTTCTTATTTTGATCGGATTTAAAAAATATCTCTTTTCCACTTGTAGTTTTAAATCTAACTCCAGATTGCAAATCTAAATTTATATCTATTGAGTCTGTAAGGGTGAATTCATTTTTATCTAGGTATAAATTTATAGTTGTTTTTACATTTGTAGAATTTAAATCTAAAATAATTGGACCTATATTTTTTTTCAAATTCATTTTTAAATTGGCATTTAAATTAGGTCCTAACAATTGAACTAAAAGTCCTTTGAGGTTTTGTTTATTAAAAAACAGGAATTGATCAAGAGCAATAGTTGGAATATTTTTAACAATTAAATTTTTAATATTATTATTTTTTGTAACGTCTAATTTTATATTAAAACTTTCTTTTGTTTTATTGTTTATAGATCCTGTAATGATAATATTTGTATAGCTATTTTTAGGAGTTATAATGGCATTAATATTATAAAGATTGATTGGCGAATAGCTTGGATAGGAAATTTTAATATTTAAATTACTTATTTTTGTTTTAGTTAAAAGATTTATTTTTTTTGATGTAGAAGTTAGTGATTTATAAAATGAAAATAGATTCATATCAGATATAATAGTATTGGCATCGAATATGATATTACTATCTTTATAATCTATGTTTTTAATTGCTTGAGGCCCAAACCAGGATAAATTAATAGTTTCAATTGAAATCTTAGAGTTTGTTTTTTTTTCAGTTTTTTTTATTACATAATTTTTAAAAGAGGTGGTTGATAGTATTTTAGGAAAAGATGCAATTAATAGAATTATTGAGGTTACAATAGCAAAGCTAATATATAAAATTAATTTATTTTTTTTCATGAAAAATCCTTATTCAACCGTGACTGATTTGGCTAAATTTCTTGGTTGATCAATATCTGTTTTTCTCTCTTTTGCAATATAATATGCTAAAAGTTGAGATGCAACAGAAGATGGTAAAATTGATAACTCATCTATTGTTTTAGGAAGATAAATTACATCATCGGCAATATCTTCTATTGCTTTTGATTTTTTGGATGCAATGGCGAGAATTGGAGCGTTTCTTGCTTTAATTTCCATTAAGTTAGAAAGCATTTTATCATAAGTCTTTTCATTTGATAAAAATGCAATTACTGGATGATCCTCGCATGCAAGAGCAAGAGGACCGTGTTTTAACTCTCCTGCTGGGTAAGCGTTTGCATTTATATAAGAAATTTCTTTTAATTTTAAAGCAGCTTCTAGCGCTGCTACATACATATAGTTTCTACCTAAAAAGAAAAACTTTTCGTATTTAGAATATTTTTTAGCTAAAATTTTTATTTGAGGAGCTAATTTTAATACTTTTTTTATTTTTGAAGGGATTTTCTTTAGCTCTTTTAATAGAAGAGAAGTATTTAATTTATCAATTTTTTTAATAGATGCTAAATATATTGCAAATAGATACATAACTGTAATTTGTGAGGTAAATGCTTTTGTGGAGCATACGCTAAATTCAGGACCTGCTTTAACAAATATATAAGAAGTAGCTTCTCTAGAAAGTGTTGAATTAGTTTTATTAATAATTGCTAAAATATTACTATCATAATTTTTTATAAGCTTAGTAGCTAGAAGGGTATCAGCGGTCTCTCCAGATTGGGATATTGCAATAGCTAAATCTTTATTTGTAATTAATAGCTCTTTCATTCTCATCTCTGATGCAATTTCTGCAAATACATGAGTTTTAGCTAAATCTTCAATTAAATACTTCGCATATAATGCAGCATGATATGAAGTGCCACATGCTAAAATAAAAATATGGTTTAGATTTTGAAGATAATTTTTTGATAAATTAAAATCTTCAAATTCAACTTTTTTATTAAAATCTAAAATTCTTCCAAAGTATGCTTTTTGTATAGTTATAGGCTGTTCATATATTTCTTTGAGCATATAATGCTCATATCCATTTTTATTTGCAGATATTTTTTTTGAGTTGAATCTTTCATATTTCTTATTTAATAAATTTAAAGTATTTGAATAAATATTTATTTTTTTATTTGTTATGAGAGCTATTTCATTATTTGATAAAAAAGTGATATTTAAATCTTTTCCTAAAAAAGCATTTGGATCGGAAGAGATAAGCATCTCATCTTTTTTTTCATCGATAGCTATTGCAAGAGGGCTTTCTTTAGAAGATGCTATTATTTGATTTGGATAGTCTTTATGAATTAAAGCAATAGCATAAGATCCAATTAGTTTATTTAAAGCTTTCTTAGTAGCTTTAATTAGATCATTTTTATAGTAATAAGTTATTAATTGAACTATTACTTCAGTGTCAGTATCTGTTTGGAAATGAATGTTTTTAGAAATTAACATTTTTTTAATTTCATCAAAATTTTCAATTATTCCGTTATGAACTAAAGCTATAGATGATTTATGATCCATATGAGGATGAGCATTTAGTTTAGTAGGTTTTCCATGTGTTGCCCATCTTGTATGACCTATTGCTAAGCTAAGATGTACTTTTATATTTTTTAAATTTTCTTCTAAAAGGGATATTTTTCCAGGTTTTTTATATAGAAACATATTGTCTTTAGTAAGTCCTGCAATTCCAAATGAATCATATCCTCGATACTCTAAAAGTTTAAGGCCATTGATGCAAGATTTTAAGACATTTTTTTTACTTATTAAACCGAAAATTCCACACATATATATTTGTCTGTTTTTACAAAGGTTATCAAAAAATGTAATTGAGATCAATTATCTACTTGTTTTTCAAATGCTTTTAAGATATTTACTAAATTAAGGTGTTGTATGGATAAAAAACAATTCAGTCAAAAAGTTATAGATTTAAAGACATCAGTAGATACTATTTTTAAAAAAGAAGACACTATTGATGATGCTTTATTGAAATTACAATCAAAATTGATTAATCAAAAAGTTATATATTTTTATATAGTTGATGAAAATGATTGTTTAATAGGAGTAGTCCCTACAAGAAAATTACTTTTATTTCCTAAAAAAACTAAAATGTTTGAAATCATGATTGATTCAATAATTAAATTAGATCAAGACCAAACATTGCAAGATGCTTTTTTACTATTTTCAAAACATCATCTTTTAGCTCTTCCTGTAGTAGATGAAAACCAAAAAATATTAGGTGTGATTGATTTAACTTCTCATATGAATTTTAATTTAACAGATGCTCATAATCGAAATGATATCTTTCAAATTATTGGTTATACTTTAGAAGAGGAAAAGAAAAAATCTATTTTTGGTGATTATAAACTTAGAATGCCATGGATTTTTTGTAATATTTTCGGTGGTATCATGTGTGCTATTATTTCAAGAGCTCATGAACAAGTTATTTCTAAAGTTTTAATTTTAGCTATGTTTATTCCTCTTGTCTTATCTCTTAGTGAATCTGTTTCAATGCAAGCTATGATTCATTCACTTCATTTTTTTTCAAGACCCGAAGATTATTTAAAAAAAATATTTAAAAAAATGATTAAAGAATTAAAAATTATTTCTTTAATTTCTATTAGTTCAGGATTAATAGTAGGTGTTATTTCACTTCTTTTCAAAGAGGGAGTAGAGCCTTCTTTAATAATAAGCATTGGAATTGTAATATCTATATTTATATCTTCTGCTTTTGGAATATTAATTCCACTTCTTTTACATAAAACTAAATTAGATCCAAAAGTAGCATCAGGTCCTGTTGTTTTAATGGTCTCCGATATAATTACTACTCTTTTATACTTTTCTCTTGCAAGCGCTTGGTTGTTTTAGAGTAATTTATCCAATTAGGTTTTCTAAAATATCTAATAATAAATGGAATTAAACAAAAAATTATAGTTCCACCTATTAAAACTATTTCAAAGAAAACAGTGCCTATTCCATCAATATGAGGAGGGGGGATGTAACCTACAATCATAGCAAAAGTAGTTCCTATAATACCAAATGAACAAATTACCCATGTTCCTATATTTTTAAATGGGATTCTATATGCTCTTTTAACATTTGGATATTTGTATCTAAGTACAATAGCTGAGATAAACATTAAGATATACATCACTTGATATAGATGTGCTGTTAGATTAAATAATAGCCAATAAGAAGAACTAATAGTTGATGAAAATAAGAATATTAAAGATAAAACAGTAACAATTATTGCTTGTAAAATAAGTAAATTTACAGGAGCTTGGTGTTTATTTACCTTTTGTAATATTGGAGGCAAGTCTCCATGTTCTGCAGTTGCATACATTCCTTTTATTGGTCCAATAGTCCAAGTGCTTATCATTCCAAGAGCTCCAATTGTTATAAAAAATGCAATTAGTGGAGTTAATCCTGGCAGGTTATATGCTCTTAAAAAACTAGAAATAGCTTCTATTGGGCCAGCTGGTAGTTCGATAGATCCTGTTGGAATTACAATAGCAATTGCGAGTGAGCCAAGTGATAATATTGTAATTATTAAAATGGCTGAAATAAGTATTGAAATAGGATAATTTTTTTTAGGATCTTTTACCTCTTTGGCATGTACTGCAGACATTTCAAGACCGCTTAAAGACATGAGTATTCCAGATAATAGAGCAAGTTGTGTAATAGAAGATTTGTTTGGTAAAAAACTTTTTAAGTCAAAAGAAATTAAGGATTCTCTACCTGTTGATATCCAAATTATTCCTAAAACAATAATTAATACACCAGGTATTAAAGTTCCAAAAATTCCAGATATTGTACTAATCCAACCTGATATTGACATTCCATAAAAATTTGCAATTGTGCTAAGCCAAAAAACTATTATTATAACGCTTATCACAAAAAATTTGTTTTGAGCAAGCGCTGGATTAAAAATATATGCAAAAGCAGTAGCTGCAAATGAAAGGGCTGTTGGATACCATATTACATTTTCTATCCATTGTAACCATATGGCTAGAAAACCAAAATTATCCCCAAGTGCTTCTTTTACCCATATATATATACCCCCTCTTTGGGGCCAGCCTGTTGCTAGCTCTGCAGAAACCAGAGCTACTGGAACAAAGAAAAAAATTGAAGAAAGTATCAAATAAAATATTCCGGTAAAACCATATTTAGCCGAAATTGATAAATTTGCAATGTTTAGTATAGCTACGATATTGATCATAGATAACATAAAAAAATTTATAGTTCTGGTTTTTCGCATTTTATTAAATTCCTTTAGGAAATAATTATGATTGGATTATTTTTTGTTTTAAAGTATTTTTTTTTAAAGTATGGGCCTATTACAATCTAAGAGACTTTAAAAATTAAATTTGATAATTTTTTTTTTAAAAGTTTAATAAAATATTTATTACAAAATATAAATTATAATTGGTCTCTTCTTTTAATTTTTAATAATAATAATTTAATTATAAAAACAGATAATATATTTTAATTAAATTTGTTTTTTTTTAATTGATATTTGTTTATACTTATGTTGTTTAAAAAAAAGGGGAACTTATGAACATAACAAGATTACCAGAAAATGTAGCTAGAATTACTAAAAATGTAACTTTAGGATTATTAAGCGCTAATTTATCTGTTTGTATATATGACATAGCTACAAAACTTCTTTTAAATTTATCATGTCAACAATACGCTTGGGGAGTTAGTAGAGCGATTGCATTTGTAAATGCTGATAAATATTTAGGCATAATGCTTTTATTTGCGTCCATTTCTCTTGGAGCTTATGCATTAAATTTCTTTAAGGAAAGTGCTGTTTTTCAAAGTTAATAGAAGTTTTATCAAAAATAAAATAGACTTCTATCTATAACGTAAATTGATTTTTGAAATCAAAATTGCATATTTATTTCGATAAATAAAAAAAAATATATAAGAAAATTAGATTGCAACGAGCTTTTTATATATTTAAAATATATTCCTTTTTTCAAACTATAAATTATATTAAACTTATATCTAAAATAAAATATTTACATTATGAAGTTATATAAGCAAAGAGAATCTTGGAACTCAAGAATAGGATTTATATCGGCAGCTCTCGGCTCTGCTGTTGGACTTGGAAGTATATGGAGGTTTCCATATGTTGTAGGTCAAAATGGGGGCGGAGCTTTTATATTACTTTATTTAATATTTTTAGCTTTAATTGGATTTCCAATACTTATAACAGAAATTTTAATAGGAAGAACTGCTCAATCTTCTCCATATGGTGCTTTTAGAACAATTGGTAAATCGAAATATTGGGGATACCTTGGCAAGGTTACAATTATTACAGGTTTTATAATATCCTCTTTTTATAGTGTGATAGCTGGATGGATGTTAGGGTATTTAATAGAAGCTATAAAAGGATCTTTTTCAAGTATAGATGGAAATAGTGCTCTTAGTTATTTTAATTCATTAAGTTCTTCTAGCATTTGGTCTGTAGGATATCACTTTTTATTTTTAGTAATTTGTGCATCAATTTTATTTTTTGGTGTAAGAAAAGGGATTGAAGCTAAAAGTAAAATAATGATGCCTCTTCTTATGATTGTACTTTTAATTTTAGTTGTAAAAGGTCTTACATTGCCGTCATCTTCGAAGGGATTGAAATTTATGCTTTCATTAAATTTTAAAGATATAACTCCAGCAGGTGTATTAATAGCATTAGGCCAAGCTTTTTTTACCTTAAGTTTAGGACAAGGTACTATGATTACGTATGGTAGTTATTTATCAAAAGGTGAAGATATACCTAAAAGTTGTTTTCCTGTAGTACTTTTAAATACACTAATTTCTATTTTAGTAGGAATAGCAGTATTTACAATTGTTTTTTCAGCTGATTTAAATGCAAACTCAGGTCCTACCCTGATTTTTGAGACGCTTCCAATTGTTTTTTCTAAAATGGCTTTTGGAAGGTTATTATCTATTTTATTTTTTATTTTAGTGGTAATTGCAGCAATAACTTCTGAAATTTCAGCACTAGAGCCTGTTATATCTTATTTTATAGATGAAAAAGATTATTCTAGGCATAAAGCTACAATAATTGCATCAACAGGAGCCTTTTTAATTGGTATTCCGAGTGCCCTTTCTTTTGGTCTTTTAAAAAATTTCACAATTTTTAAATCTAACTTTTTTGATATAATTTCATTTTTTTCAGTAAATGTTTTTGTGCCATTAGGCGCCTTATTTGCATGTTTATTAGTTGCATATAGATGGAAGATAAAAAAAGCATTTGAGCATTTAAAAGTAAAAGATATCGCCTTTATTCATAGCAAACCAATTTTTTCTGTTTATTTTAAAATCAGTGTAAAATACATAGCTTCAGTATTAATTTTATTTATTCTTCTTAATGTTTTAGGAATTTTTTGATATACCTAAAATAAAAAGAAAGATATTTAAATTATGGAACTTTTCAAAAATTTTATTATTGCTATTATTATTGTTGGGATTTTAACAAGAATAGCTTACTTTTTCTTTATAAAAAAAGTAGATGCAATGGCAGCTGTATCTTTATCTTTTCTAATTACAGGGCTTATATTATTTCCAATAATTTCTGTTTTTATTAGTTTTGATATAGCAATTTCTAAATATCTGGTAGCTTTTTTAATATGGATTATAATTGATTTTATGAGAATTAATATGAAAGGTGGAAAATGAGTGCTTTTATTTATATTTTAGAGTTTGTTGTATCTTATATTTTGATATTTTTTTTATTTAAAATATTAAATAAAATCTTTTTAAAAAAATTCAATGATATTACATCTGTTATATTTTCATTTGTTCTTTTAGGTTTTTTAATTTTTTTTATAGCTCCATTTGTATATAGCTTTCCATATCCGGTATTTATATATTTTCCAGCTTTGATTATAATCTTTATTTACAATTTGTATGAGATTTCAAAACCTACTTAAATAAAGAATCAAAATCTATATTATCATCTTCATCATCACTGTTTGAAAATAATTTTTTTTCTATATCTTTTTTTGAAGATTTTTTTTCTTTTATTTGATTGTTTGGTTCAAAATATTCACAAAAATTATTTTTCTCTTTATCTAAAACAATATCGATATTTGGAATATAGCAATCATTTGGTTTGCCAATAGAATAATTTTTGCAGTTTTTGCAAATATGCAAATCAAAATCACAATAATCACAATAGTCTTTGAAACCAATTTTTTTGTTTTGTAAATCTATTTGTTTTTTACATTTAAAGCATTTCATAAGCTTCCTTTTGAAAAAAAATATATTATAAAAATAAAAGAAAAAGCAACCATAAAAAATGGCTGCTTTAAGAATTTATCTAGAACTTGCTCTACCAGCATCCGAACTTCGATCTGATCTTCTAGAAGTTGGCCTAGCGCTACTTCTATCCGGAGCTCTTGCTGATCGCTCAGGTGAATCTGCAAGTCCTCTATCAACAGTAGGTCTTGAAGCTGAAGCTCTTTCAGGAGTATGGGTAGATCTTCTGTCCGGAGCTCTTGCTGATCGCTCA
>JAAKFI010000008.1 GCA_011065125.1 Candidatus Anoxychlamydiales bacterium
GTAAAATATTTCCTATAATGTTTTAAAGATATTCCATTTATAATACTTATTTTCAAAACCTTTCTTGTAAATAAATAATGATTTTTATAAAATTTAGCTTAAATTTAATATCTTAAGGATAAAAGTTATGAAAGTTAAAGCATCTATAACAGCTGACTCTTCTAAAGGGGACCAGATTGTTAAAAGAAGAGGAAGACTCTACGTTATTAACAAAAAAAACCCAAGAAGAAAACAAAGACAAAGTGGACCTGCACGTAAAAAATAATTTGAGGAAATAATGGCAAAAAAATCATCAGTAGAAAAACAAAAAAATAAAGAAAGATTAGTATCTTTAAAAAAAGTTAAAAGAGAAGAGCTTAAAAAAATCATTTTAGATATGTCTAAAACCGATGAAGAGAGAATGAAAGCTGTTTATGATCTTAATAAACTTCCAAGAAACTCTTCTAAAGTAAGACTTAGAAATAGATGTCAAAGAACTGGAAGATGTAGAGGATATTTAAGAAAATTCAAACTTTCTAGATTATGTTTTAGAGAGCTTGCATCTAGCGGTATGATACCAGGTATTTATAAAGCTAGTTGGTAGTTTTAAAAATATTTAATTCATCTATCTTTTTCCATCCGTCTAATGTATCATTCCATACATAAGTGGATGGATTAATTTTTTTATCTAAAATACTATCTTTCAAAACCTTTAAGCTCATAGGCCCACAGCTTTTATTGTCGCCATCCAAGTAATACCAAAAATTAGTATCTTTTATAGTAGGATCAATTGTTTGATTCTGATCTTTTAAAGGGGAGTTGATAATTTCTTTTTTAATTTCTTTTTTCTCTTTTTTTAAAAATAATATTGTAAATAAGGCAATTATCCCAAAAAATACCCCCATATAAAACCAAAAAAAAGGTTTTTTACCTTTGTTTTTAGCAATGATAGAGCAAGAAAGTCCAAAAGTTATCCAAATAGATAGTAGTTTAAAAGCTAGCATATAATTTATTTTTTATTTTTATAATATATATTTTCTAATAAATGAATAAAAAATTAAAGTATTTTTAAAAAAAATAATTTTTCATGTAGAATGTTCTTTAATTATTAAGGAGGTATTATTATGAATGAAAAATTTAGTCAAATAGATTCAAAAGAATTGCAACTACCAGATACTACTTTTTCAAGAGATATAGAAAGTAAGATATTTCAAGCAATTATCTTTCAATGTCTTTTAAAAATTGAGGGTATTTCGCTTCCAGGAAAAAATCTAATAGATTCTATTTTAGGAAGAGATGCGAAAGATAGATATACAGGAATATATGTAGAACAAGACTTAAAAGAACACTCAGTTTCTATTAAAGTAGAAGTAAATATTAAGTATGGTCTATCAATTCCTGAAAAATCAGAAGAGATACAATCTAAAATAATAGAAGAAATCTCAAAATTTACAGGGCTGCATGTATCTTGTGTTCATGTTATCTTTAAACACCTGATTTTAAAGTCGATGCTTAAAGAAGAAGAAAGCGATGAAGAGAGTGATGAAGATACGGTTAAAAGTTTAGAAGAAGAGTATGAAGGATTTTAAATGAAAGCTTCTACTATTGTAGCTTCTGCTTTAAATCTACTTGTAAGTTTAATGATTTTAAGTTTAGGAATGTTTTTTGTATCAATTCCTTATATTCAAAGCTTACAAGTTTTTTTAGTGGATATACTAGATAAAAATAGTTTTATTTTTTTGAAAATCGGTCTTTTTTTTATAGTTGTTTCTGTTTTTTTGATTTTTTCATTTTATTTTATCTATAAAAAGCAATTTATAAAAATAAATATGAAAAGAAACAAAACTGATATTGATACTAAAATAATTGCAAGTTACATAGAAGAGTATTTGAAAAAAAAATATCAAAATACATATATATCAACTCATATAAATGTGCTTTTAAATAAAAAGTTAGAAATTATAGCTAATTTTAGTGCTGTTAAAGATCAAAATAATGAATCTCTTCTTGAAATTGAGGAAAATATAGGTAAAATTTTATTTGATCAATTGAATTATGAGAAAGAATTTGTATTTACTTTGAATACAAATTAAAAATTTTAATTATTTTTTTAATTTTAATAGATTTGAAATATCTTTTTTATTTAAAAAATCTAATTTTTTTAATTCTTCTTTTTTTGCTTTTTTTAGATTTTCAACGCTTTTAAAATGCTTTAAAAGTTTTTGTTTTTTTATTTTGCCAATTCCTTTGATTTCATCTAAAGATGTTTTAAAAGTTGATTTTCTTCTTCTTTTTCTATGAAAAGATATAGCGCTAATATGAGCGTTATCTCTTATTTTTTGAAGTAAAAATAACAAAGGGGATGTGAAATCTAATTCAATAGGATCTTTTTTATCTTTGATAAATACTTTTTCTTTTGTAAGAGATTTTGTATGTTTTGCCATCTCTTTAGAAATGGAAATTACATCAATAGATATGATGTTTAGCTCATTTAGTACATTAATTGCGCAATTTAACTGAGCTTTCCCTCCATCTAAAACTAAAAGATTTGGGAACTCTTTTTCTTTTAGCTTTGAAAAGTGTCTATAAAGAGTCTCTTTCATATTTGGAACATCTCCTAAATCAGGAGATTTTATTTTAAATAGTTTTGTTTGCTTTTTATCTTTTTCGCCATCGATATATGTGATCATTGCAGCTACTGCATTAGTTCCTGAAATATTTGATGTGTCAAAACATATAATTTTATGTGGGAAATTTTTTAAATTTAAAATTTCTTGCAATTCAAGAAGTTGTTTTTCTTTTAAAGATTTTAGATCTTTTTCTCTAAAAAATAAGTTTTTAGCATTTTTATTAGAAAGATCAATTAAATCTTTTTTCTTTCCTTTTATTGGGTGTATTATATTTAGCTTTTCATTTGAAAGTTCATAAAAAGCATCCTTTAAATTGTGAGTATTTTTTAATTCAATAGGAACTAAAATTTCTTTTGGGAAATCTTTTTTTGAAATGTAATTTTGTAAAATGAAATTTTCAATAATTGTAGAATCGCTAGATGCTATATTACTAAAAGAAAAATGATTAGAATTCATTAATTTACCTTCAATAAAAATAAGCTCTACTATCATTACAAAACTACCCTTTCTATATAGACCAATAACATCAATATTTTTATTGATTGCTATATCAACAAATTGTTTTTCTAATACTTGTTTTATATCCTCTATTAATTTGAAGTATTCATTTGCTTTTTCATACTCTAAATTTTTCGATGCTTCTTTCATTTTATTTGATAAATTTTTTAAAATGGTTTTATCTTTTCCTTTTAAAAAATTGATCACGCTATCTACAAATACATCATATTCTTTTTTTGTGCAGAGATCAAGGCAAGGAGCTATGCATTTTTTTATGTCATATAAAATACATGGCCTTGTTCTGTTTTTAAGTTCAGTGTTAGAGCATTGTCTTAAAGGAAAAAGCTTTAATAAAAGCTCTTTAATAGATCTTGCTGCTTTGGTATTTGTATAAGGACCGAAATATAAGTTTTTATCTTTTGGGTTTTTTTTAAGACGGATTAGTTTTAATGATGGCCATTTATGAGCTTTATTTAACATTATGCTAATATATGTTTTATCATCTTTGAGCATAATGTTATATTTTGGCATATACTTTTTTATTAAAGTATTTTCTAAAATTAAAGCTTCTTTATTGTTAGATACAATAATTGTTTCGATATCATTTACTTGATCTATTAAAAAACTAATTTGAGCTCTAGTATCTGTTTTTGTAATGAAATATTGTTTTAATCTATTTCTTAGATTTATTGCTTTTCCAACATATAGAACATTTTTGTTTATATCTTTCATGATATAAACGCCGCATTTCGTAGAGTGTTTTTTTATTTTTTCTAGATCAAATATCATTTTTTAATATTTTCTTTTATTGAAAGTAGTTTTTTTAAAGCTTCAATCGGAGTTATATTGTTTATATCAATTTTTTTTATATCATCAATTACTTTTTTATTGTGATCTTCTTTCTCTTCAAATAATGAAAACTGAAAGTTTGATGTTATTTTATTTGGTTTATTTTCTTTTTTTCTTTCTAATTCTAGTAATATTTCATTTGCTCTTTTGATAACAGAGTTTGGAAGACCTGCTAATTTTGCTACGTGGATTCCATAGGATTTACTAGTAGATCCTTTTACTATTTTTCTTAAAAAAACTATTTTAGAGTCTATTTCTTTCACTGCTACATTATAATTAATAGCGCTTTTATATTTTTTTTCTAAATCTATTAACTCTGAAAAATGTGTAGCAAATAGTGTTTTTGCTTTTTTATTTTTATTGTTAAGTAAATATTCACATACGCTATACGCTATAGATATACCATCATAAGTAGAGGTCCCTCTGCCTATTTCATCTAGGATAATTAATGATTTATGAGTAGCGTTATTTAAGATGTTTGCGCTTTCCATCATCTCTACCATAAAAGTAGATTGTCCTCTAGATAGATCATCAGACGCTCCTATTCTTGAAAATATCCTATCTACTAAACCTATATCTGCTTTTTTTGCAGGAACAAATGATCCTATTTGCGCCATTATTACAATTAATGCTACTTGTCTAATATATGTGGATTTACCAGCCATGTTAGGACCAGTAATTATAAATAAAGAAGAGGTTGTATTATTCAAATGAGTATCATTTGCAATAAAAGAAGAGTGAGTGATATTTTTTTCAATAATGGGATGCCTACCATCTATAATATCAATTTCATCTGAAGCATTGATATTAGGCTTAATGTAGTTATATGCATGAGCGCACTTTGCAAAAGAGTATAAAATATCAATTTTAGCAATAGATTTAGCAATATTTGTTATATCAGCTGAATATTTCAATATATCATTTCTTAAAGTTTCATATAATTTGGTTTCGATTAATTTTATTTTTGAATCGCTAGAGAGTACTTTTTGTTCGAATACTTTTAACTCTTCAGTTATAAATCTTTCTTGATTTACCAAAGTTTGTTTTCTAATAAAAGTATCGGGTACTTTATCAGCTTGTCCTCTGCTTACAGTAATAAAATATCCAAAAACTTTATTGAAACCTACTTTTAAAGATTTGATGCCATATTTTTCTTTTAAACTATTTTGATAATTTGTTAGCCAAGTAAGTGAATCTTTTGAAATAGATCTGATCTCATCTAAATTTTGATCAAAACCATCTTTAAATATCCCTCCATCACTGATCCTCAAAGGCGGATCATCAACTATTGCTGTTTCTAAAAGTTTTAGCAAGGGGGTTATATCTTGCATGTTAATTAAACTATCAACTATTAGTTTGCTTTTAAAACCTTTTAAAAGTTTTTTGATTTTTGGAGTGAACGATAGAGAAAATTTTAAAACTCCAAGATCTTTAGGAGTGGCATAGCCACTTGTAATTCTCATAATTATTCTATTTAGATCTCTTATCTTATCTAAATTTAAATGCACATCATAAAAAAGATGTTTGTTATCTAATATTTCTTGAATCGCATTTTGTCTATCTAAAATTTTATTAATATCTAAAAGTGGAAATTTTAACCACTGTTTAAGAAGTCTACCTCCCATAGCAGTTGCTGTTTTATCTAGTAATGATAATAAAGTAGATGTTTGATTGTTTACATTAGACTCCACAATCTCTAAGTTTCTCATGCAACTATAGTCTAAAATCATATAGGAAGATAAATTTTGAGGTTTTACACTTTTTATATGATTCAAATTAAGTTGAAGGTCTTCAAGTAAATAAGATATCAATGCACCAGCTGATGAAATAGAAGTAAGCATTCCTTTTAAACCAAAGGAATCTAATGAAGATATTTTAAAATGAGAAATTAAGCTATCATAGGCTATTTGATAATCAAAATAAAAATCTTCTTTAACATTTAAAACAAATGTTAAAGTATTTTTTAAACTTTCAATTAGCTGTTCATTATTTTTTAAAAATTTTTGGGAAATTAAAATTTCAAGAGGTTTTATTTTATATATTTCATCAAGTAGATCTTTTTCATTTTCTATTTCAAAAACATTAAATTCAGATGTTGTAATATCTATTATTGCAAAGCCATAAGTATTATTAATTTGATTAATAGACAGAAAAAAATTATTACTCTTTTCTTTAATTAAAGATGAGTTGATAACAGTTGCAGGAGACAAAATTCTAACAACGCCTCTTTTAACTATGCCTTTAACATCTTTTGGGTTTTCTAATTGCTCTGCTATAGCTACTTTATTACCTTTGGCAATAAGCCTATCTATGTAATTGTCAACTGCATGGAAAGGAACTCCACACATAGGAACTTCAGCTCTTTTTGTTAAAGTTAAATTCAAAGCTTTGGAAATAATTATAGCATCATCATAAAAAGCCTCATAAAAATCACCTAGCCTAAAAAATAAAAGTGCGCCTTTAGATTGTTCTTTGCATTCTTTGTACTGTTTCATCATCGGTGTTAAATTCATTTTAAAATTTTCCTTTTTTTTCCTATTTTATATCCTTTTAAAAAAAAGAGCTATTTTTCTTTTAATCAAAATTTGATATTATCAAATATATGCCAAGTTTTACAAAAGAAAGTCTTGAGACTTTAAGAAATAAAATAGATTTAGTAGAGGTTTTAGAGCCTTATGTACGATTCACCAAAAGTGGAGCGTCATATAAGGGGCTGTGTCCTTTTCATGAAGAAAAAACACCTTCTTTTATAGTTCAAAGAGGGGATATGCATTATCACTGTTTTGGATGTTCTGCGCATGGTGATGCTATTACTTTTTTAATGAACTATCAAAAACTATCTTTTCAAGAAGCTGTTGAATTTCTAGCCAATAAATTTCAAGTGAAATTGGAAACTTCAAATGCAAATTTTGAAAACGATAATTTTTCAAAAAAGATTTTATTAAATGCATTAGATGAAGCTACAAATTTCTATAATTTTATTTTATTAAATACTAAAGAGGGTAAAAGTGCTTTAAAATACTTATACTCTAGAGGAATTGATTTAGATTTTATAAAAACTTTTCAAATTGGCTATTCTTTAAAAGATTCTATAGTTTTTCAAAAATACATGTATGAAAAAAGAATAAAAAAAGAGACTTTAGAAAAAACAGGGTTAATTAGAATTTTAACATCAAAAACTGTAGATTTTTTCTCTGATAGAATTATGTTCCCAATTAGAGATGCTTTAGGATCCACCATTGGTTTTAGCGCTAGATCTTTTAAAGAAAATACCTTTGGTGGAAAATATATAAATACATCAGAGACTTTTTTATTTAAAAAATCAAAAGTTTTATTTGGATTAAACTATTCAAGAAAAAGAATTGCAAAAGAAAAAAAAGCAATAATAGTTGAAGGGCAAATAGATGCACTTAGACTTATTCATTTAGGCTATAATATAACAATTGCATCTCAAGGAACCTCTTTTACAAAGGATCATGTAGAGCAGTTAGTTAATTTAGGTGTAAAAGAAGTGTTTTTAGCATTTGATGGTGATAGAGCAGGAATAGAAGCTGCTATAAAAACAGGGGATCTTTTTCAGAAAAATGCTATAGAGGTTTATGTAGTAGAACTTCCAGCTAATAAAGACCCTGATACTTTCATTATAGAAAAAGGAAAAGATGAATTTGAAAAATATTTAAAACAGGCAAATGATTACTTATCTTTTTTAGTAAAAACTCTTTCAAAAAAATATAATCTTCAATCACCATCTCAAAAAAATGAACTAATCCAAAAAATAGTATCTCAAATAAAAAATTGGGATCATCCACTTATGATCCATGAATCACTTAGAAAACTTGCAAATTTAACGAAAACGCCAGAAGAGATACTTGGAATTAATGTAAAAGAAGAACCTAACATATACATTAAAAAACAAGGTAGTATTTCAAATATAGATGTAAATTTTGATCTTGTTTTAGAAACAGATCTTTTAAGAATTTTATTTTTAGAATCTTTTTCAAATCCAAAACTTAAAGAAATAGCAAAGTTAAATTTAAAAGAAGAATACTTTAAAATTACAGTTGCTAAAAATCTTTATTTGAAATTTTTAGAACTTAAAGAAAATGAAAAAATAAATAACTTGCTATCTTTAGCCATTAACTTAGATGATGCGGAAGAAAGGCTTTTTCTATCAGAAATGTTACACAAAAAAATTAATAAAGAAATAATTGAAGAGACTTTTATTAATACCCTTCAGAAAATATTAGATAGATATTGGATGGAAAAAAGAGAAGAGATAAAAATCAAAATTCAATCAGGAAGACTTGATGATGATGCAGTTACAGATTTAGCTAAAGAATTTGATAAGATAAAAAATACAAGGCCAAAAGTTAATCTTTTATAGTTAAATTTTGAAAATCAAGCTCTTTTTCACCATAAGTCTCTTCCAGTTAGCGAGTTAATAAATAAGGCAATAAAAAATTTTCTTGACAAAATCTTAATAAACATGCTATAATTCTTCTTAACAAGGAAGGAAAATATGTCTGTTCAGCCCTTAGGAACAGTTAAATTTATCAAGAAAGATGGAGGCTTCACTATTTCTTCAGCTTCATATTTTAAGCGAGATCTTACTGCAAGCAAGATTGATATAAGTGCTTATTTACCAAAGGGTTTAGGGAATGGAGAATATACATTAGATATTTATTCTACAAAATTTACTTGTTTAAAAAAAAGCCAAGCAACAACTCAGTTAATAACACCAAATAATATTCATCAAATAAAAACTGCTTTAAAAACTCAATATGTATTTGAATTGAGCATTCCACAAAAATCATGCAAAAAACCTAATAAAATTATTGATTTTTTTAATTTTTGTTTTGTTGAAGAATCATACTTAGCAAAATTTTGTGATGTTTCAAAATTATTAAGATGGGGATTTTTTGCATTAACTTTTGGAATTTTATTATTATTTGTTTTTTATTCTCACGTACATCATATGAATTTAATTCCACCATTATATGGAATAGCAATAGTGGGTGGTGTAAGTAGTCTTTTAATTCTAACTAATTTAAATAATATTATTAAATCCATAAAAACTAAAAGAAAAGCGAAAACTGAAATTCAAAAAACACTTTGTGATAAAGAAATTAAAAAAGGGATATATAACATAATATTTGCTTTAACTCTGTTAAGTTTACTTGGTATTTCAATCCCACTTTTACACTCAGCGTTAAACGGAGTTAATGTTTCACATTTGAATAAAATTGGATTTAATGGTTCAACTGATTTATTTGCTACATTTAATATTTTAGTTGGCGGTTTTCAACTAATTCAAGCGCTGAAAAATCACAAAAAAGCTAAAGGTAACAAAGTTATAGGAGAAGGGGTTGTTGACTTCATTAAAGGAAGCGAAATGCAAGCTTTTTTACAAATAACTTTAAATGTGGCTTTGATAATAACCGGTATTACAGCATTTTTAGTATCAGCTAAATATTCATCTTTTCTCTTAGCAGCTTTTATTGAATCAACTACTATTTTAAATATTGTATTTACAATTTATAATAAATTAAAACTTGCAAAAATTAAAAAAGATATTGAAAAACATAAATCTTTCAAAGAGTTTTTGAAATATCAATTCAAAACAACTAAAGAAGAGGAAGAAAGAACTAGAAGAGAAACTTTAAAAAAATATAAAGAGAAAAAAGATTTAGACAAATGGGCTAAAAGTCACCTTCCTAAAGAAAAGTTAGAAATATTTTTAAAGTTTGAGGATGATCAAAAACAAGAATTTATCTCACTTTTTTATTTACAAAAAATTCAAGACCAAAAAACAGCTCTTTTTAAATTATTGATAGGAAAAGATTTAACTGATAAATGCATAAAAGCTTTGGAAGAAGGAAAAAAAGAAGAAGAAATAAAGGCTTTAAAAGAAGAAGTGTTAAGAGCTATTGCAAAAAGACATAAAGTTGAAAATGAAAAATTTATTGCTCCTGTTTTATGTTTAAGTGCATTTTTTATTTTTACTACTTTGTCTTTTGCGTCTATTCCATTAATACATTCAGTTTTTGAGCATATACCGCATTATGCTTATTGGATACTTTTTATATATGGATTGCTGCAATTTATTGCAAAATCTTTAATGTCTCCAAAAGCATATGTTAAAAGATTTAGAAATATCCCAACTGAGGAAGAAGAGCTGTTAGAGCCTCTAAGCGTTGCGGAAGCCTTAAAGGCTTGATAAAAAATTAATTTTCTAATTTATTTTTTATAATATCCAATAAATTATCTATTTTAATTCTTTCTTGCTTCATAGAATCTCTATCCCTTAAAGTTACAGTGTTATCTTCAAGAGAATCATAATCAACAGTAATACAATAAGGAGTTCCAAGTTCATCCTGTCTTCTATATCTTTTACCAATAGCTCCCGTTTCATCATATTCTACGCTCCAATGGGGATTTAATTTTTCAAAGATAGCTCTTGCAACTTTTGTAAGTTCCTCTTTTTTCATTAGTGGAAAAATAGCAACTTTTACAGGAGCTATTTTTTTATTAAATCTAAGTACTACTCTTTTTTCATTATTTTCTAATATTTCTTCATCATATACATCGCATAAAAGAGCTAAAATAGTTCTATCTAAACCAAAAGTAGGCTCTATTACATGAGGGATATATTTTTTGTTATTTATAGGATCGAAATATTTTAGTGATGTTTTTGAAAATTTTTCATGATTTTTCAAATCAAAATCTGTTCTATATGCAAGGCCATATAATTCATTTTCACCAAATGGAAATTCATAGGTAATATCAACTGTTCTTTTAGAATAGTGAGATAGTTTTTCTTTTAAATGCTCTTTTTCTTTTAGTTTTTTAGAATCTAAACCAATTAATTTGCACCAATTAAACATATCAGTAAGCCATTTATCAAAAGTATCTTGCCAGCTGCTTTCTTCAATAAAATATTCTATTTCCATTTGTTCGAATTCAATTACTCTAAAAATAAAATTACCTGGGGTAATTTCATTTCTAAAAGCTTTTCCAATTTGTGCTATTCCAAATGGAATTTTAACTCTCATAGTATCTACAATATTTTTAAAATCTACAAAAATAGCTTGAGCTGTCTCTGGTCTTAGATAAGAAATATTATCATCTGCATCTGTTTTACTCATTTGAGTAGAAAACATTAAATTAAAATGTCTAGCATCTGTAAAATTCTCTTTTTGACATTTAGGACATTTAATTTTTTCATCTTTTACAATTTTTGTAATATCTTCTAATTTTAGTCCTTCAACATCTTTATTTATTTGATTTTCGATTAATTGATCTGCTCTAAATCTATTTTTACACTCTTTGCAATCTATCAGAGCATCATTAAAGCTATCAACATGGCCAGATGCTTCCCATATTTTGGGATGCATTAAAATAGGTCCGTCTAAGCCTACAATGTCTCTTCTTTGATAAACAAATGTTTTCCACCAAAGATCTTTTATATTTTTTTTCAGTTCTACTCCATATGGACCAAAAGAATAAGTGTTTGCAAAACCACCGTAAATATCAGACCCAGGATATATAAAACCTCTTCTTTTACAAAGAGATACAATGTTTTTTAAAGGATCTACATTTTTTTTCATAAAAAACCTAAAGTATTAACCATTTGAATATATTGATTTTATAAAATAAGATAGTTTAATACAACTCACGTTTTATTGATTAAATAAGAATTAATATATATTGTGAAAATAAAAAAAGTTTTTTAAAAAAAATGGATATTCCAAAAGTTAGTGTTGTTATATTTTTAACTGATTTTTATCACTTAGTTAATCTAACTATTAATAGCATTTTAAAACAAACTCATAACATATATGAGATTATTATAATTACCAATACTGAATCTAAAAAAGATTTAGTAATGCTCAAACCATATTATGCTAAAATATACAAAATGGAAACTTGCTTTGAAAAAAATAGAGCTTTTTTAATGAATAAAGCAATTAGCATTGCAAGAGGGGAATACATCCATTTTTTGACATCTGGAGATGTTTATTTATCTAAATTTATGATGAAGTATTTAGATGATATTATTATTAAAAACAAAACAGCAGATCTTCTATCTTTAGCTTTTTTAAGAAGGGATGATTTGGAGCCACCGGAGGCAATGTGTTTTTCTTTTGAATATTTTAAAAGAGGAAAAATTCCAATGCATATGCAATCTATGTGGTTTAATACTTCTACTATAAAAGCTCTAAATAATTTTAATGAAAAATATTTAGTTAAATCCGACTTTGATATGGTTTGTAAAATATTTTTAAAAAAAGATAAAAAAGTAATATTTTCAAATAGAGTTCTTTGTGATTTTGAAATAAAAAAAAGAACTTCCAAAATTTTTCTTTTAAAAGCCTATGAAAACTTAAAAATTATTTATAATAATTTTGGGCTTAAAAAAACTATTTACTGGTGGATGATCCATGATCATTTTAGAATGATAAGACTTTTTACAAGAAGTTTAAAAAGCTATTTCTGGGGACCTTAGTTTTTATATTTTTTTATCTTAAAAAATAGTATAATTTCATAAAAAAATAAAAAAAAATGAATATTTTAGATTTATCAATAGAAGATATTAAAGATCAACTTCTTAAACTAAATGAAAAGCCATTTAGAGCAAAGCAGATTTTAGAGTGGATCTATAAAAAAAATACTTTAAATTTTGATCAAATGACAAATTTAAGTATTTCTTCAAAAGAAAACTTAAAAAAAATATTTAAAATAACTTCTATCAACCTTAAAAAAATACAAGGATCATCAGATAAACAAACCAAAAAATATCTATTTAAATTGGAAGATGGTTTTTTAATAGAATCTGTTTTAATTATCTCTAAAAACAGAAGAACTATTTGTATATCTTCACAAGTCGGTTGTGAAATCAAATGTTCATTTTGTGCATCTGGTAAAAAGGGTTTTTTTAGAAACTTATCTCTATCTGAAATAGTAGAACAAATTTTATACATAAAAAAAGATATTAATGATTCTATTACAAATATAGTTTTTATGGGGATGGGTGAGCCATTATTAAATTTAGAAAATGTTGTAAAAGCAATTAAAGTAATATCAAATGAAAATTATCTAAATATATCTCAAAGAAAAATCACTTTATCAACATCGGGCATAGTTGAAAAAATCAATGAATTAAAAGAAAAAAATCTAAAAATTAATTTAGTTTTATCTCTTCATGCATCGAATGATGAAATAAGAAAAAAAATAATGCCAATAGCCTCTAATTATAAAATCAAGGATCTTTTATCTTCATTAAAAGAGTACTTCAATACAACTAAAAGAGATATTTCTTTTGAGTATATTTTAATTGAGGATTTTAATGATTCCAAAAAACATGCTTTAGAACTGGTAAAATTGCTAAGACATTTCCAATGCACAATTAACTTAATTCCATATAATCCAATTGAAAGCTTAAGTTACAAAAAGCCTAGTTTTGATAGGGTAAGAGAGTTTAAAAAGGTTCTAGATGACAATAAAATAATTGTCACTCAAAGATATACTAAAGGCGATGATATTTCAGCTGCTTGTGGTCAATTAGCATTTAAATCACAATAAGATCCTGAGCTTAAAGAAACCTACCTAGAACAAATAAAGTTACAAGATTAAACTTATTTATTTCCGAACCTATTTATAATTAATCTTGATATATTTTATATTCTAATTTACTATCATCTTGATAGTAAATTATAGGTATATTGTGAATATCCCAAACTTTTTAACTCTTTTAAGAATTGTGATTATTCCTTTTTTTCCACTGTTTTATTTAAAGTATAATTTTTTTGGAATATCCTTAATCTACCTTCCGTATATTCTATTTTTTATCTTAGGCCTATGTGAACTAACTGATTTAATTGATGGAATGTGGGCTAGAAAAAAAAATCAGGTAACTGATTTTGGAAAGGTAGTAGATCCTATGGCGGATTCTATCACAAACATATTGGTGTTTTTTACTTTTACTCAAGGTTGGATTGATCTTCCAATATTTTTAATATTTGTGTTTTTATATAGAGAATTTATAATTTCAACACTTAGAACTATTTGTGCACTTAGAGGAATTACACTCTCTGCTAGAAAAAGCGGAAAGATCAAAACTTTTATGCAAGCAATAGTAGGTCTTGTAATAACCCTTCTTTTAATACCTTTTACATTAGGTTATATGAGTTTGGAGCTTTTACAGAATATAAGTATAACAATGGTATCAATTACAGCTATATATAGCGTTTATTCAGCTATTGAATATTTTTATGCTAATAAAACTCATTTGAAAAGTTTTTTGAAAAATTAGTTATTTATAAGCTCTTTATAAACATTTAAGTAATCTTTCGCTGATTTTTCCCAAGAATAATTTTGTTTCATGTTTTTTATTAAAAGCTTATAAAATTCATTATTTTTATCAGTATAAAATTTAAGTGCTCTATTTATTGTTTTATTCATGTCTTGTTTATTAAATTTTTCAAATACAAAACCATTTTTTTTGTTTTTTGAAATATTTTTATTATCTATATCAAAGACGCTATCTGCAAGACCACCTGTTTTTCTAACAATTGGAATAGATCCAAACTTAAAAGCTATTATTTGAGTAAGTCCACAAGGCTCAAATTTAGACGGAATTAATACAAAATCACTAGCTGCAAATATTAGATGACAAAGCTTTTCGTCATATGCAAAATTTATGGATAAATTTTTATTTTTTTTCTCATCTTTTTTTAACTTATGAAATTCTTTTTCTAATTTTTTATTAAATGGAGTTCCAAGTAGTACAAATTGATATTTATCATTTTTAGAAGCTCTTGCTGTATCTATTATTAGATCAGGTCCTTTTTGATAAACTATTCTTCCTATATTTGCTATAATAGGTAGATTAGATTCGTTTAGATTTAGTTTTTCTCTTAATAGCTGTTTATGCTTTTCTTTTATTTTTATTAATTTATCTAAATTTATTTTACTATCATAACTACATTTAAGATGTTTAGATGTTTTAGGGCTAAATAATTTATTATCGATTCCGTTAATTATTCCTTTAATCTTTCTTTTATGTTTTTTAAGAATTTTTTCAAGACCAAAACCATACTCTTTGGTAAGTATTTCACTAGCGTATGTTTTGGATACAGGGATTATTTTATCACTATATATAATTCCACCTTTTAAAAGATTTATTGTTTTTGGCTTACATGGATCTTGAAGTTTTTCTTTTTCTAAAAAATACGCTCCATTATATCCCAAGGCTTTAATATTTGTAGTTTTACATAAACCTTGATATTCAAGGTTATGAATAGATAAAACTATTTTTTTAACTGTTAACTTTTTACAGAAACATTCTTTATATAGAGGCGCTATAAAAGATACATGCCAATCATGAATATGTAATATATCAATTATATTTTTTTCTTCTTTTAAAAATTCAAGAGCTGCTTTTGAAAAGTATAAGAATCTTTCTTGGTCATTTTTATAGCCATAGATTGAATTTCTTTTAAAATAATTTTTATCAGGATCTATTAAAAAAACAGAAATATCATCTAGCTTTGCCAGAAAAATTTTATTCTTATGATATCTATTTTTTTCAAATATAATTAATTTTTTTTTATATAGTTTGAGATCTTTTAAAAAACTTTTTTTTAATTTTTTATAAAAGGGAATAATGACACAAACATCTTGTTTTTGATTTTTGAGCTCTTTTGAAAGACCATAAACTACATCAGCTAGTCCTCCAACTTTAGCGATAGGGGCAATTTCAGCTGCAATATGTACTATTTTCAAAAAACTTCTCCTTATATACTTTATATACTTTTATACATAAAAAAAAATAATTTTGAATTATTTTTTTTGAAATATTGAAAATAAATCTGTGTTTTAGATATTATAGTTTGCATGCTTTTATGGTGGGGTGTCGCCAAGTGGTAAGGCAGCGGTTTTTGGTATCGCCATGCGGAGGTTCGAATCCTTCCACCCCAATTTATTCCAAGGAAATTATGCCGAATAGGTAAGCCATTTATTTAAATGGAGAGGTAGGCTTAAAAAATATTTTAAGATCTCCTATCTCATGGAATACAAAATCTTATGAAAAAACTGCAAAGATGCAGTTTTATCTATTGTTTTTTCCTTGGATGTATATGTTTTAGCTTTAGTTAAAGATATATATGTATTAAAATATACTTTTTTAAAATTTGGAGATAAAAATGCAATTAACAGTTTATAAAAGAAAAACAGATACTAAAAAAGATATCAATGTCTTAAGACATGAAGGTAATATACCTGCAGTTTTATACTCAAAAGGTATAAAAAGTGAAAATATTTATATAAACAAAAGTGAGTTTGAAAAGATTTTAAGAACTTTAAAATCAGGAGATCTATCAACAACAATATTTAAAGTTAAATCAGAAAAAGAAACTTATGATGCGATAGTAAAAGACATTCAATATTTTATTACTACATATGATATTTCACATCTTGATTTATATAAATTAAATCCTAAAGAAAAAATTAAAGTAAATGTACCTATTAGATTTATTGGTGGTCAAGCATGTAAAGGGGTAAAGCAAGGTGGTACAATAAGACAAATCTTAAGAAAAGCTAAAGTTAAATGTTTTTCAAAAGATATGCCGAAAGAATTTATTGTGGATGTAGCAAGTTTAGATGTTGGTGATGTAAAAAGATTATCTGATATTGATTTTCCAAAAGGAGTAGATCCTATTACAAAAGCTCTAAAAGAAGTAGTTATAGCGATTACAAAAAAATAATGGAAAGTTTTTTAATAACAGGCCTTGGAAATCCAGGAATATTATATAAAAATACAAGACATAATATCGGATTTAAAGCAATTGAGAGTTTAGCTAAAAAATACTCTTTAGTTTTTAAGAAAAATAAAAAACTAAAATCTTTAATTGCTGAAGGTATAATTTTTGAAAAAAAAGTGATTTTGCAGCTTCCACAAACATATATGAATGAAAGTGGATCAGCTCTTAGGCTGGTTAAAGATTTTTATAAAATAAATTTAGAAAATATTTTAGTTGTTGTTGATGATGCAGATATTAATTTTGAAGAATTTAGAATAAAAGAAAAAGGATCTTCAGCTGGACACAATGGACTTAAAAATATTGAAGAAAATTTAAATACAAAAGACTATGCAAGACTTAAATTTGGTATCGGAAAAGAAGAAAATTTAAAGTCATTTGTTTTAAAGCGTTTTGATAAAAAAGAAACTAAAATTTTAGAAGAACTTTTAGATAAAGCAATTAAAATAATAGAGCTTTGGTTGACTGATGGAATTACAAAAGCTCAAAATTTTGCAAATGTCAAAATAAAAAAAGATAAATCAAATAATGAGGATAAAAATGAGTAAAGAAAGAAACAGATTATATGAAGGGATGTATATAATAAACGCTTCTTTATCTGAAGACGCTAGAAATAAGGCGCTTAAAAAAATAACAGATGCAATAGAAGAAAAAAAAGGTAAAATCCATAAAATTCATGAAATGGGAAAAAGAAAATTAGCTTATGAAATAGACAAAAAAAGAGAAGGTTTTTATTATTTAATTTATTTTACTCTCTCTTCTTTATTAATAGATGAAATATGGAAAGAATATCATCTTCATGAAGATATAATTAGATTTACCACACTTAAAGCAAATGATGTTAAAGAAACTTTAGAATTTAAACCGTTAATAAAAGAAAAATAAAATAGGGGATTTTATGGCTAGAAACAACTCATTATTTTCAAGAAAAAGAAAGTCATGTCCGTTTTCAACTGCTGGAATAAAAGAAATTGATTATAAAGATATAGATAATCTTAAATTATTTATTACAGATAGAGGTAAAGTATTACCAAGAAGAATTACAGGCGTTTCTTTTTCTTATCAACTAATGTTAAAAAAAGCGATAAAAAGAGCAAGACAAATGGCACTACTTCCTTTTGTCACAATGGATTAAGGAGATAACAATGGCTCAAAAATTGAAATTATTACTAATTAAAGATGTTATGGATTTAGGTAAAAGTGGAGAGATTATATCTGTAAAACCTGGATATGCTAGAAACTTTTTATTTCCAAAACAAAAAGCTATTAGAGCTGATAAAAATACGATTAGAATGCAAGGGAAGCTTCAAAAAGAAAGAGCGGTTAAAACTGCTCACGATAAAAAAGAATCTATAGAACTTGCTAAGGTTTTAGAAAACGTTAAGCTTTCAATTACAGTAAAAGTGGATCCAGCAGGACATATGTATGGATCAGTTGGACATATAGATATAGTTCAATTACTAAAAGAAAAAAACATTGAACTTGATAAGAAAAATATAGCTTTAAAGAAACCAATTAAAGAAGTTGGTGAATTTGATATTCTAATTAAACTTGTAGAAGATGTTGAAGTTAATATTAAATTATCTGTAATACCTGAAGCTGTAAAAGAAGAAGAAAAGAAAGAGAAAAAACAACCTAAGAAAGAAGAAAGTATTAAAGAAGAAGAAAAGTAGTGGGGGTTTATTTATCTCCTGCTAAGGTAAATTTATTTTTTAAAGTTATCAAAAAAAGAAAAGATAACTTTCATGAAATAGCATCAATTTACCAAGCAGTATCACTATTTGATAAACTGTCTTTTGAAAAGTCTAAAAAAGACAGTTTTTTTTCAACTGATAAATCAATTAAACATGAGCGCTTAAATTTAATAATTCAAGCGCTCGATTTATTTAGAGAAAAAACAAAGATCAATGATTGTGTATCTATTCATTTAGAAAAAAACATACCTATAAGCGCTGGTTTAGGTGGAGGTAGCTCAAATGCTGCAACTACTCTTTTTGCTTTAAATGACCTATTTGATAGACCTTTATCTAATCAAGGAATGATTGAATTATCTAAAAAAATAGGATCAGATCCAGCTTTTTTCTTTTCTAAAGGAGCTGCATTTTGCACCGATGTTGGGAGTGTTTTTGAAAATATTGAAATAAAAGATTTAAGTTTTTTTATTGCCAAGCCATCTTTTGGGCTTTCGACTAAAGAAGTTTTTGAAAATTTAGATATTAGTTTACTAGAAAAAAAAGATATTAATTCTATAATAAATTCTTATAAAAAAAATGAATTTGTTTTTTTTAATGATTTAGAAAAATCATCATTTTTGCTAGATAAAAGAATGGATAACATTAAAAACTATCTTAAAAAAATTGGTTTTAAAACAGCTGTAATGAGTGGTTCCGGTTCTAGCTTTTTTTGCTTAAATGATAATGTAAAAGTTCAAGATACTAAAGATATAAGCTTTTTCAAAGTAAAATCTATTAAAAGAAAAGAAGGTTTTTGGTATTCTAATAATTAAATTTTAAATGTTTAAGTTTAATGGATAAAGATAAATATATATTAATTACAGGCGCTAGTGGTTTTATCGGATCTGGGATTATTAAATATCTAAATGATCTTGGGTATGAAAATCTAATATTAATAGATGATCTAAATGATGATAAATGGAAGAATTTAGTTTCTAAAAAGTTTTTAGATATTATTAATATTGAAGATGCTTTTTCTTTTCTAAGAGCTAACAGAAAAAAAATATCTTCAATAATTCATATGGGAGCTTGCTCTGACACCACATGCAGCGATGCTAACTATCTACTTGAAAATAATTATAGATTCACAAAAGATTTAGCAATCTTTTCCATTCAAAACAATATTAGATTTATCTATGCATCTTCAGCTGCAACTTATGGTGATGGAAAAAACGGATTTGATGATGATATTGAAAATTTAGATAATCTAAAACCAATAAATATGTATGCATATTCAAAGCATCTATTTGATCTATTTGCTAAAAGAGAAAATTTATTTGATAAGATTGTAGGTCTTAAATATTTCAATGTTTTTGGTCCTAATGAATACCACAAAAAGCATATGTCATCGATGATATATAAGATGCATAACATTGCAAATACAGGAGAAGTAATCAAACTTTTTAAATCGAATGATTTGAAAAAATTTGATCATGGTGAGCAAAAAAGAGATTTTATATATGTAAAAGATGCAGTTAATTTTACTTGTAAATTTTTATTTTCGCCATATGATAAAGCCGCTGGTTTATTTAATGTAGGATCTGGTTTAGCTTCTTCCTGGAATGAGATGGCAAAGTATTTATTTTTAGCTTTAAAAAAAGATGCAAATATTAAATACATTGATATGCCAAATACTTTAAGTGATCAATACCAAAATTACACTAAAGCATCTACTACAAAATTAAAAAATATTTTCAAAGATGAATTTAAAATAACTTCAATGAAAGATAGTATAAATGACTATGTTAATAACTATTTGCTTGAAGGTGAGATGTGGTAAAACTTTCTAATAACTTTTCTTTAATAGGTCCAATAAATGCTTTGGTAATTGGAGATTTGATGTTAGATAAATATACCATTGGAAAAGTAAGTAGAATATCACCCGAAGCTCCTGTTTCAATTTTAAAAGTAGATAGTGAAAAAATATTGCCAGGAGGCGCTGGTAATGTAGTTTTGAATTTTTTATCAATGGGATCTAATGTAAAAATCTTATCAAGACTAGGTCTTTCATTAGAAGATGATATCTTAGCAAATGAGCTTAAAAATTCAAAAGCCGACATAAACCACCTATATTCTGAAAAAAACTATAAAACGCCTATTAAAAATCGTTTAATAGCAGATTCTCAGCAACTGCTTAGAGTGGATAACGAAGATCTTAAAATTATTGATTTAGAATTAGAAAAAAAAATAATTAAGGATTTTGATGAAATTTTTAAAGATATTCAAATAGTTGCAATTTCTGATTATGCTAAAGGATTTTTATCGGATAATCTTTTAAAAGAAATAATAAATTATGCAAATGATAAAAATATTTTAACTATAGTAGATCCTAAAGGAAATGATTTTTCAAAATATAAAAATGCATATCTTATTAAACCAAACTTTTTAGAAGCATATAGCGCAACTAACTCTTCATTTAATAGACCTTTAAATGAAGTAGCACAAGCTCTTTTAGAAATTACAAATTCAAAATATCTATTAATCACAAATTCAAAAGATGGAATGTCACTTTTTGATAGAAAAAATAACAGGTATGATTTTCCAGTAATATCTAAAGAATTAAAAGATCCAACAGGAGCAGGGGACACTGTTCTAGCAATGCTTTGTATATGTTTAGCAAATAATATAAATATAAAAATTGCTCCTACTTTTTGTAATATTGCAGCAGGTATTGCAATTGAGCAACTAGGCTGTGCTAAAGTAGATTTATCTTCTTTAGCTAGAAGAATGCTTAAAATAGATAGCGATAATAAAATTTTTGATTCCAAACATTTATATGCTTTGAAAAAAGCTATAAAAAATACAGATTTTTCAATACTTGAAATAAGTTCTAATATTTCAATTACAAGTACTTTGTTTCAAAATATAAAAAAATTATCTGATAGCGGAAAAAAAGATTTAATAGTTTATATAAATGATGATAATCCAAAAGATGATTTCATATCTTTTCTATCTTCTTTAAACGAGATTAGTTTTATTATTTTAAATTCTAAAAATTATAAAAGTTTAATTAAAGAAATAAAGCCTGGTAAAATATTTCAAATGAAATAGAAAATTTTAAAAAATCAATTTAATAAAACTAGTCAACTGATCCTGGAAGATGCGGTTGTTCCTCATCTGCTTCTCTAATATCTTCTAAAATAGCAATTGGATTATGAAAGTATACGGACCATCTAGGCTTTTTAAGAGGAACTCTAACAGGAGGTCTTGGCGTATCAGTATGATCTAAACTGCCATCCTCTTCAGAAGAATAGCCTCTTTCAGATAACTCCATAGTATCTACGATTTTTAAATCTCCACTTTGATCTTTTTTTAAAACTTGAATTTTATTTTTAAGTTTTGCGTATTTAACTAAAACACACATAACAAAACTCGTAATTATAAATGTTCCTAAAGCCACAAGAGAAATTTTCAAAAATAAATAGGGTTCTTCATTAGTGTTATCATTGAAATTTGGTTTTTTATTATTTGTGTGATTTAATGCATAAGTTGTAGCAATTAAACTATTAAAAACAATAGGGAAATAAGATCTTAAAAAGCTAGTTTTCATAATGTGAATTATTTTTTAGTTAAGAGTTTATGATTAGAATAAAATAAATAAAACTAAAATAATTATTTGATAACCTTTGTAATAATTGCTCCGCCTAAGCAAATAGTATCTTTATAAAAAACTATAGATTGCCCAAGAGTTACTGCTCTTTGCTCAGTTTCAAAACTTACATAAATATTGCCATTTTCAATTTTATCTATTTGACACTTCTGATCTGTTTGTCTGTATCTAACTTTAGCTAAGCATTTATAGGGAAAAGTTAGATTAATATTTTCATTTACAAAAGTAAGATCATTTGCAATTAGTTTATTTGAAAAAAGCTCTATACTTTCTTTTCCTTGAGATACATATAAGATATTATTTTTCACATCTTTATCAACAACAAACCAAGCATCACCCTCTCCTCCTATTTTAAGACCTTTTCTCTGTCCTATAGTATAAAAACTAAGTCCGTCATGAGATCCTATAATTTTATTATCTATTGTTCTGATTTCTCCTTTTTCGAAAGGAATGAAGTCTTTTAAAAAATCTTTGAAATTTCTTTTTCCAATAAAACAAATTCCAGTAGAGTCTTTTTTATTAGCATTGATAAGATTATTTTTTTTAGCTATTTCTCTAACTTCTTTTTTAGTGAGATGACCAATTGGGAATAATATTTTTTCTAAGATAGAAGATTTTAAAGTATATAAAAAATAGCTTTGATCTTTAGTTATATCATTTCCTTTTTTTAGATGATTTTTATTATTAATTACTTCATTTTGGCAATAGTGTCCAGTTGCTAAAAAATTTGCATTTAATTGAAGGGCTTTATTTAAAAAAAGTTTGAATTTTATTTCTTTATTGCAAAGTATATCCGGATTTGGAGTAAATCCTTTTTTAAACTCAGTTAAGCATTTTTCAAAAACTAATTTTTTATATTCTTCAACAAAATTAATAGAGTAGTACGGAATATTTAATAATTGGCATACTTTAACAACATCTAAATAGTCTTCTTTTGCGCTGCAATTACTTTTATCATCCTGCCAATTTTTCATAAAAAGGCCGATTACCCTGTATCCCTGTTGTTTTAAAAGAATGGCTGCAACAGAAGAGTCAACACCTCCTGACATTCCAAGAGCTACTGTTTTCATAAGTTTTTTAACCTTTCAATTCTATCTTTTAAAGGTGGGTGGGTGGCAAAAAGTCTAATAAATCCTTTTTTTGAGTTATTAGATATTTTAAAAGATTGAAATGCTGCTTTTTCCGAAGTTAAATCTCTTAATTCATAATTTTTATTTAAAGCCTCTAGAGCTTTTATCATTTTTTCTTTAGAGGTGATTTTAGCACTATTATAATCTGCTTTATACTCTCTTTTTCTAGAGTATAAAGCTATAATCATAGACCCTAAAATCATAAAAATAATTTCAAATACAAAAACAAGGGATCTAGTAGCAAAATAAGAAGATTTATTATTTCTCTCTTTATTATTTGAGGTGATTAAAAAGGCGAGTATTCTAGATAAAAACATAACAAAAGAGTTAATTATACCTTGAAGAAGGGTCATAGTTACCATATCTCCATTTTTTATATGAGATATCTCATGGCCAATAATAGCCTCAATTTCATCAATATGTAATTTGTCTATCAAAGCGCTAGATAGAGCTATTAAGGATCTTTTTTGAGAGGGGCCTGTTGCAAAAGCATTGATCTCTTTAGATTGATAAATACCAACTTCAGGGATATATTTTAAATTTGCCTTATTAGACAAATTTTTAATCATTTCTAAAATAAATTTTGTGTTTTCATTTGTTTTATCTATTATTTTTACCTTCATTAGCCATTTAGCTAGAGCTTTGGAAAGGAATAAAGAAATAAAAGATCCTATAAATCCCCAAAGTAAACAAAATATAGCTAAATTTTTAATATCTAAACCATAAGCGTTTATATACGGCTTAATATTGAAAATTGATAATAAAAAGCTAATAGATAAAACAACTAATAAATTTACTATTAAAAATAAAAGAATCCTTTTTATTATGCTCATAAAGTTACCTTATTTTTTAGAGATATTTTAAAGGTAATAAATCAATGTGTCAAGAAAAGCTATTTTTCATAAGGTATAAAAAACATATAAAGATTTTTTTTATTTAAAAATCATTTGCTAAATATTGCTTATTTATGCGATCAAAATAATTAAATTAATTAAAAAGAGTTATATTTCATGACAAAAATCCCAATTGCTTCAATAAATAAAAAAAAGAAAATCATTTCTATTAATGAAATTAAAGATCATTTAGAAAATAATCATAAAGCATACGTTTTAATTACATGTTCTTATCCTGATTCAGAAGGCAAAATGGATGTGGAATTAAATTATTCAGGTGATGAAGTTTTAGCTTCTTATTTAGCTTTTCAAGCACAAAATTCTTTGGATCCAATAGAAGAAAAAATAAAAGATTTATGCTAAAAATAAAAAAATAATAATAAAATGCATTTTTTTCTTTAGAAAAATGTTAAAGTAAAATAGATATAAAGATATAGATGGATGTTATTTTGTTATCTTTCGTTTTAGATTTCAAAATATTAAAATAAAAAAAAACTTTTATGTTTTTAACTTTTGCTAATAGCAAAAAAAGAAAAAATTAAAAAAAAATAAGTAAAAAAATGCAATCAATTCAAAAAATATTTTTTTTAGATGATAAAATGGAAAATAAAGCATTATTCTATGTTTTTCTAGGACCTCTTTTTTTATTACTAAGTGCTTCACTTGCTAAAATAGATTTAATAATCATATCTTTTATAGCTCTCTTTTTAATTTACAGATTCTTAAAAGTAGGTCTAATAATATCTAGTGTTATTCTTGCAGTATATATAACTAAAAATCATTTATATACTACCAATCATATGTATGATTTTGGTATTGAAATGAGTGTTTTTTTAGGATTTATAATTTCAACATTTTCTTTTGATGAAGCAAAAGAAATGCTAGTTAAAGGAAATGAAAATTTAATAGATGAAATAGAAAAACTTAAAAATTCATCTTTTGAACACATTGATAAATTTGATGAACATAAAAGATCAAATTTAGAAAATTTAAGTAAATTAAAGTATGAATATGAACTTAAATTAGAGGAATTATCTTCTTTAAAAAATGAAAAAGAAAATTTACTTCAAAAAATTGAAGAAGAAAAAGAAGCTAAAGATATCATTGAATATGAGAAATCCATCAAAGATAAAAAATTAAAAGAAAAAGATTTAGAAATTGAAGCTTTGTATGACAAATTAAATGATACCTCAAAAAATGAAAAAACAATTAATCTTCCAAATAATATAGAAGGACAAGCAGGTAAAATTGAAAATTTAAATAAAACAATAGAAGATTTAACAAATGAAAAAGAACTTTTAAATCAAAAAATAATTTCTTTAAACGACTCAGCAGAAGTAGAAAATGAAAATGATAGCATTGCAATAAAAGATGAAAATAAGAAGCTAAATGAAGAAATCGAAAATTTAAAATTAAAAATAGAAAAAAATGAAAATAAATCAATTTTAAACCTGGATTATTCAAAAGATGAAATTGAAAAGCTAAAAAAAGCAAATCATCTATATTTACAATTAAAAGATCAGTTTGATGAAAAAGCAACTTTACTATCGCAAACAAGAAAAGATCTTTTTGAAGCTAAAGAAAAATTAAATGCATTTCAAAAAGAGGACATTAAAGATTTTTCTGATTTAAATGATGAAGAAAAAAAATTAATAAATGATTTAAATTTAGCATCAAATGAAGTTGAAATTATAAAAATAGAAAACGATATTTTAAATTCTCTTATTCTAGATTTACTTCAAAAAAAAGATGATAAAAAAACTACAGAATTTGAAGGGGACCAGTTAGGTTTGCCTTTTAGTTAGGGTATTGAGTAAGTATTTCGCAACCATTCTCTGTTATTAAAATAGTATGTTCCCATTGAGCTGAAGCCTTATTATCAATTGTTCTAGCTGTCCAGTTATCACTAGAGTCTATTATAGCTTCTTTTTTTCCTGCATTGATCATAGGTTCTATGGTAAATGTCATTCCAGGCAATAGTGGTATTTGATTATTGTTATAATTAAATTGTATTTGAGGAGGTTCATGAAAGGCAACTCCAACCCCGTGACCTACAAATTGATAAACAACGCTACAATTATTTTTTTCTGCTACTTTTTCAATTACATTTCCAATCTCAAGTATCTTAACAGAGGGTTTTAAGATTTTAATAGATTCTATCATGCATTCATATGAAGTATCTACTACTCTTTTCTTTTCTTCGTCAACCTTTCCAATCATTACCATTCTAGAGGTATCTCCATAATATCCATCAACAACTGATGTAACATCTATATTTAAGATATCTCCATCTTTTAATTTTGTGTTATCTGGGATTCCATGACATATAACTTCATTTAATGAAGTACAGATGCTTTTAGGGAAAGGAGGGTGGCCATAATTTAAAGGAGCGGCAAAAGCATTATGTTTTTTATGAAGCTCTATTGAATACTCATCAAGCTCTAAAGTAGTAATCCCAGCTTTAGCTTTTTTTACTAGTTTATCTAAGATAATAGCAGCTACTTTAGACGCTTGTCTAATTCCTTCTATCTGCTTTCTGTTTTTTATTAAAATACCGTAATTCGTTAAATATTTTTTTTCAGGGTTTTCAATTGGGCCTTTTTGTGGAAAATGGCATTTTTTCCATTTTTTATTGCTTCCGCAAAAACAAAGATCATTTCTTGATATCATAATAAAAAATTTAATAATTATTTGTTTATCCATTATTTATTAACTCAATTTTTTTTAAAAGAAATAAAGAATAAAAAGCAGTGCTTTTTTTTTAGAGATTGTGTTATAAAATACTGATTTTTTTTTAATTTTAAGGATGATTCAATGGCTTCAGCGATTAAAGTATTAAGAGACACTTTGCAAGGCTTTTATGCACTTAGAAAAGATGATACTGTTTCTAATTATAGAAGTAAAATTCAAAAAAAAATAGACAGATTAAATACTAGAAATGAAAAAGCTGTAATTGATGAAATAGATATTATTTTAAAAGAAATTGATTCTCAAATTTCTAAAATTTTATCAGATCCAATGTTGACAAAAGAATTAATTGATTTACTTAATGATTTTTTTGAAATTTCTTTAGAATTAAAAGAAAAATATCCCCTGCATTTTAATTCATTTTTTACCTATTCTTTAGTTGTCTTAAAATTATCTGAAGTTGTTTGTGAGGTTTTTTTACGTAATAACCCACAATCAAAAGAAATATCAAATGTTTTTGAGGAGACTTTAACAAATCTCAAACTATATGCATTAAAGCAGATTCAATTAGCAATTGATGTGAGAGATTATAGTATATTGAAAGAGGAAAGTGAATTAAATCCATTAAATGTTTTAAAGCATTTAAAATCATTAGATTTAAGAGGTCTTTCTTTTAGATACTCAAATTTTAAGATCTCACAACGGTTTTTTTATTGGGCTAAGATTTTAGAAGAAAGTGATTTAGAAAATTACTGTTTTTTTATGGATTTTGCATTGCAAGAGCTAATATCTAAAAAAGCTCCTTTAATTGATGATGAAATAAAATTATTAAACGTACTTCATGTGAGTTTAATAAAAAATTTAGATCGTGGAAAAGATGAATTGTTGATAAAAAAAATAGAGGGAATTACTAAGTTTTATGAGCAAAAACAACTTACTGTTTTTTCAATAAAATCGATAATGAAAATGGTGAAAGGAATAAGCTTGAGTGAAACAAAAGTTTATTTTTTTAAAAAATTAATTGATTATATTGAATTTGAGGAGAATAAGTTAGAGTTAGAATTTTATATAGAATTAAAGCAAAACAAGTTAAATGATGTAATTTTAAATAAAATCAATGGAGTAATAAAAAGCTCAAAGAACTTATTAAATTCTTTGGAATTATTATTGCAACTGTCTGGTTTTATAATTAAACATGATAAAAAAACAAAAGAAAATGATGGAATTTTACAATTATTTTTTTTAAACATTTCAAGTTTTATAGATAATATTTTTAAAGATCCCCATAGACATTATTTTAAAGTACTAGATGAATCTTTTTGTATAGCATCTCTTTATTATTTCATGAATAATATAAAAAATAATGAAAAAGCTATTCAATTAATAAAACCTTGTATTATGCAATCTTTAAAAATTCTAGAGCCTTATCTTTCTCAAGCTAGTAGTTATCAAATGCTAGCTAACATCTATTTACTATTAGATGAAAAAGTTTTTAGCATAAAGTATCTTGAAAAACTACCCCTTACTGATCAATATTTTGAATTTAAAAAAGAAGAAAACCTTCAAGAGCTTTCAGAGGTTTTAGAATTAGATTTTCAAGATATGACTTATGCAAAATTCAAGAGTTATTTTTTTGGACATATCAAAGATTTATTAAAAGGTAGTTATGATGAAGCTTCACTAACCCAGTTGCTTCAAAAAATAAATTATAAAGTTGAAGAATTAAAAGAAAAATATATTTTTTTACAGAATAAAAGATATGAATTTGCACTTTTAATGGCAGCAACTCATGTTTATATTAAAGCAAACACTGAAGATCACTATGACAATAAAATATTTTTTAAATTCCTAAAATCAATAATAGGATTTAATTCAAGGCAATTATCTGAAATTAAAAAACAAATTAATGAAATAGAAATAGTTTTTTTAAAATTATGTGATTATAAACTAGATTTAACTACAAGAGGGCCATTAGAAATTAAAATCTAAGACTTATAAAAGATGCGATGCCATTTAAAAACATTTGAGTTGCAATCATAATAAGTATAAATCCCATTAATCTCTCTAATGCTAAGATTCCTTTGTCTTTTAAAGTTTTAGCAATAAAAGATGAAGAAATTAATACAATTAATGAAAAAAACCATGCGATAATAATTGCTGGTATCATAATACTTATATTTTGTTGATTTGCATATAGCATAACGGTTGTTAGAACAGCAGGTCCAGCAAGTAAGGGGATAGCAAGAGGAACAATAAAAGGTTCCATAGATTTAGGAAATTTTTCTTCTTTGGATCCTGGAAATAACATATTTAAAGAAAGTAGAAATAAAATAATACCTCCAGCTATTTGAATGCTAAATTCAGAGATCTTTAAAAAATCTAAAATAGCTCCTCCTATAAAGTAAAATAAAACTATTATGATAAGAGCAATTATTAGTTCTCGAAATACAATATATTTTTGTTTGTGTTCAGGTAAGTTTTTCAAAAGAGATATAAAAATTGGAAGATTACCAAAAGAATCCATCACTATAAATATTGAAAAAGCAACCGATAGTGTACGCATTATATAACTTATCATATTCTAACTTTTCATAAAGGTTTTAAGACCTGTTAAAAACATTTGAATAGAGATCATTACCATCACAAATCCCATCAATCTCTCTATCGCCATAGTTCCTTTCTCACCCATCCAATCTGATAAATGCGCAGACATGATCAATATAAATAAAGAAAATCCCCAAGCTAAAGAAATAGCCCCTAGCATAATTGTAGTGGGCATCTGATGGGAATATAACATAACAGTAGCTAAAACTGCAGGGCCTGCAACAATTGGAATGGCAAGTGGAACAATAAAAGGCTCTGTTATTTTTTTCAGTTCTTTTTCTTCTTCTTTTTTCTCAGGTGGAAATAACATTTTAAGAGATAGCAAAAATAGAACGACACCACCTGCTATTTGAACGCTATCTTGAGTTATATGTAAGAAACTTAAAAATATACCACCTATGAAGTTAAAAACAATAATTACAAAGAAAGCAATCAATAGCTCTCTTAAAACTATTTGTTTTTTTCTTTTTGCAGGTATCCCTTTTAACAAAGATAAAAAAAGAGAAATATTACCAAAAGAATTCATAACAATAAATATAGAAAGAGCAGTTGAAAACATATCTCTTAAAAAACTTTCCATTTTTTTCTAAGCCTTTTTATTTTTACTATATTAATTTAGCTTATTTTAGGAAAGTAGATTCATAATTAATTATTTTAATTAACTTTTTCATGAAAGTTTTTTGAGTATAATCTAAATTATATAAAACGATAAAAGAATCATAATTTTTTTCAAAAGCAGCGCTTGTAAAATTTGCTGATCCTGCAAGAAGATGTCTATTATCTATTAACATAAATTTATGATGATTTAACTCTTTGCCTTTTGAATAATAAATTTTAATATTTTCTTTTTTTAACTTTTTAATTGATTTGGAGCTTACTCCTTTATAAGATGAGTAATCTATATATACTCTTACATCTATATTTCTTTTTTTTGCTTTTATAAGCTCATCTACAAGCTTTGTATTAGTAAAAGTAAACATTGCAATATCTATAGATTTTATTGAAGAAGATATTAAATTTTTAACTTTTTGCATCGCTTCATTTTGAACATCAGGAAGTAGAAATATTTCAACTACTTGTCCACCTACCATAGTTTTTAAATGGCCAGAAGAGTGAGGGCTTTTTTTCATTAAAAAATTCGCGACCATACTAGAATTTAAGCCAATTAATAAATTATCATGCATCAAAAGGGACGATATTGTCATATTACAAGATCCCATGAAAACTACTTTTTGATCTATTACTAAAATTTTATGATGCATTAATCCTTTTGATTTCACTGAAAAAGTTTTATTTTCTAAATCTATTTTAGGGATATATTTACTATCATAAAAAATTTTTAAATTAATATTTTCTTTAGACTTTTTATCCAAAAGAGCAAGTATATTTGGATCGGTTAAGTTAAACATCACTAGATAAATAGATTTTTTAGCACTTTTTATAGCGTTAATTAAAGTAACTTTTAAATTCTGTCTACATTGATTTGAATACAAAATAGGCATAGAACCGGCAATAGGGATGTCTGCTGATATAGATTTAAGAATAATTCTAGAAAATAAAAAAATAAAAAAGATTAAAGAAACTATAAAAAAATATTTTGAGTTTTTTTTCATTAAAAAACTTATTTTATTTTATTTATATTTTATGACCTTCTTTTCTCATTTGAGTAACAACTGCTAAAAGACCTTTTTTATCAATAATTCTTAAGCCGGATGTTGAGATTTTTAAAGTAATAAATCTATCCTCTTCTTGAAACCAAAGTCTTTTTTTGAATAAATTAGGTAAAAATTTTCTTTTAGTTTTTCCTGTAATATTAAGACCGATTCCTTTTTTCTTTTTAGCTATACCACGAACCGCATAGCTTCTACCTTTATGATTGGTCTTTTTCTTTGTAACTTGACATACTTTAGACATCTTTTATAAAACTCCGAAATTCAAATTTGAAAAAAGTATAGCAAATAAAAAGTTATTTAAGCAAGATATTAAAATTAAAAATAAACTAGCATATTTTTTTATTTTACAGCGAAGATTTAGGGCATTTAACTTTAAGTGAATCTTCTAACTCTTTTAATGACTTCGGTTTATGAGAGTGACTGTCTAATATTTTTTTACAATTCAAATAATATTTCCATGAATTTTTATAATCATATCTTTCGAAAAAAAGAACTGACAAATAATAATTTACAGTAGGATCATTTTGATCTATCTCATAATACTTTTTCAAATATACTAAAGCTTCTTTTTCTCTTCCAAGTTGTAAATAGCTAGAAGATAGTTGCATCAGAGCGGATCTAAACTTAGGGAATTTTTTAACTACATCTTTTAGAATATTTTGTTTTTTTATAATAGACTCTCTTGTTTCATCTATATTTAAAAATATGGATTTTATTGATTCAATATCTGCTTTATTATCTAAAAAATCTACTGCAAGAGTATCTTTTGATGTTGAATATTCAACATGTAAATCTTTTGTTTTTTTAAGTAGTTCTTTTCCTTCTTTTTCTCTATTTACAAAAAGATAGTTTAAACCCAGAAAGTGTTTTAGTAAAAGATCGTCATCTAAATATTTTTGAGCTTTTTCATATAGTTCTATAGTCTCTTCATATTTTTGGGTTCCCCAAAAAACAGATGCTTTATTCATGAATGCAAGACCCACAACTTCTTTCATGTTTCTTAATTGAAGTTTTTTAGTTTCAATAGATAAATATATATCTGAGGGATAGTTCACTCCTCTAGCTGTTGTTTCAATATTCGTAATTTTATTATTTTCATCTTTATATCTAACATAAATATGACCAGGGGGTGTTACTATTTCAAGATTGAGTCCTAGTCTTTGTGAAAGGGATAAATATAAAATAGAAACACCAAGACAAACACCTCTTCTTGTATCCATTACGCTTGGAAGAAGTGTGTAGACATCGATTTTAGAGTTTTGAAGTGATTGAGGTGGAAATCTAAATCTCATATCGTAAAATATAAAATCGTTAATGGCATGCACCAAATCTATTGGTTTATAATTGTCTTTTAATTTTGATAAGATTTGTAGAGCCATTAAATCTAAGCATACTTCATAGTATCTAATTTTATAGATGCTTTCTTTGTCTGATCCTAAATCTTCTAAAAATAAAGCTCTTGCTAAATCTATTTCTTTATAATCTAAATTTTTTATTTCTTGAGAGTCCCAAAGTGTATGACCTTTTAATGTTCTGTTTTTTAAAGTTTTACCAAGACTTTCTAAAAAACTAAGTGTTTCATCATCTATATTATTTTGAAAAACCATACTTTGATTATTCACTAATGAAATCATCATAGTGATATCCATATTTGGAAGTGTAATCGATTGATCTGTGTCTTGTTTTAATAACTTCCAAGCTTTTTTTAAAGCCATTTTCCCTTCTTGAGTTTCAGGATATAACTCATAAAAAGCAAAATATTGAAGTACCGATTTTGGATTTAATGTATTGTAAATGCTTTTTATTGATTTTGTTTTTTGTGTGATTCCTGGCAAGTTCTTTAGAGAATCAGAAAATATTGAAGCAGTAAATAATAAAAATATAAAAAATAGTTTTTTCATTAAATCATTCCTTTTTTTTGATAATAAAAGTTAGTTTTATTTATGAAAAGTTTTAAAAATTATTATTTTAAAAGATCTTTTAGATCCTCTTTTAGTTTTTGATGAGATTTGATCTTATCAAAAGATACTTTATATTTATAAGACCAATTAGTTGGAAGCATTGTTCCTGGAATATTTATTCTTTCATCATCAGGATCTGGATATGAAAGCTCCGGATATAAAGCTAGATATTCTTGCAAAAGGTTGATATGAAAAATAGAAGAGGTGTGATGTGAATCATATAACAACTCTTTTCTTTGATGATAAGATAGTTTATAAGAATATTGCCATCTTTTGAACTTTGCAAATTTGGTTGCATATTGAACAGCAGTCTCCCACCATCCTTCAAAAGTATCTGAATCATGAGTAGAAATTGTTGTAACACTAAGTGGTTCATAGTTATTAAATTTTATATATCCAAAAGCAGTTCTTTCCCAAGGTATTACTTTAGTTCCACAAATCCCAAGCTCTTTTAGTGTTTTATAAACTATTTTTGGAATTAAACCTAAATCTTCAGCTATGGGCAGAAGCTTTGATGAATGAAGCATCATTTTTAATCTTTTCGTCCCTTCTTTTTTCCATGAAGTTGGATCTCTTGGAATAAATCTTCCTTCTGTAGCATCGCTATTTGGATCTATTGACCATAGTCTAAAAAAACCTACCACATGATCTATTCTATACATATGATATAAAGACTCAATTGTTTTAAGTCTTCTTTTCCACCAAGAATAATTATTTTCTTCTAACTTTTTCCAGTTAAATAAAGGGAACCCCCATTTTTGACCATATAGGCTATAAGAATCAGGAGGAGCACCTGCTACATATGTGAAATCAAATATCTCTCTATTAAACCAAACATCGCAACTATATGGACTAATTAGTATTGGAACATCACCTAAAATAAAAATATTATTTTCATCAGCATATTTTTTAACACTTTGAAGTTGTGAAAAAGCAAGGTATTGTAGAAAAAAATAAAAATGCATTTTGTCATGATATTTTTCTATTAAAGAAGGAATGTTTTTTTTATTTAAATTTTTTAAATCATCTGGCCAAATATCCCAATGTTTATCATTTTGCTCTTCTAATATAGTTCGATAAAGAGCGTACTCTTCTAACCAGGAATTCTCTTGTAAAAAATGATTAAACTCTTTGTTCTCTTTTAAAGTTTTAAAAACATATAGATAATAATCATATAAAAAATCCATTTTTAATTTTTTTAATTTTAAGTAATGAACTCTTTGATAGGTGTTAAATATTTTAAAATCTTTTAGTTTTTCTTTTAATTCATAATTATCATCTAAACTCTCTAAAGCATGCAAAGAAATATGTAAGGGATTTAAAGCTAAAGAAGACAAGGCATTATAAGGAGAGGGATCTTTTCCCGTCTCATTTAAAGGTAGTAGCTGCAAGGTGTCAAAACCAATTTCTTTTATAAAATCTATGACTTCAAATAAATCTAAAAATTCTCCAATTCCTGAACTTTTTTCACATACGATGGCAAATAGAGGAACAGTAATTCCATGATGATCTTTTATACCTAATTTTTCCCAATGATTACTAGCTGGGGTAGAATTTATATAATCTTTTAAATTTTTATCTATCATTTAAGATTAAAAGGTTTATTAGTTGATGTATCATCTATCATAGGTATTGTACCTTGACTTATGGAATCATATAAAAAAGTAGCTGTAATATTAAAATTATTTAAAATATCCATTAGCTCTTCATTATTTAGCTTATCTATATCTTGTGTGTAAGACATTGCAAGCATATTTTCAGATTCTATATAACCTAGAGTAAATAAAAAATTTAAATCATTATTTTCTTTTAAAGAAAAAATTAAAACATTTTCTCTAAATTTCCCAGGAGGAATTTCATTTAAAGGAGTAAATATCAATAATTTTTCTGATGTGTCATCATACTCTAAAGTAACTTCAATTTTATCATCTACTAAAAGAGTACAATTGCCAAGTTCATCTACATGCATGTCTATATCTAATAATTTAGATAAGTTTAAAATGATTTCTTCAAATATAGATCTCACTATTCTTCCTCTTCTTCCATTTCCTCTTCTATTTCCTCAACTGCTTCAATTAAGGAATCTAATACATCTAGTCTATGTTTATTAGATTTATATAATCTTTTAGATGTATTTCTAGTTGCATCTCTCATCTGGGTAAATATTATAATTTGAGCTAAAAGTTCTTTTGAAATACCAAGCATTTTTGAGAGCATCAATACTTTATCTGAAGATACATATCTTTCATTTAAAAGGTTCATAAATTGTTTTGCTATTATTTCAAAATCAAGTCCTTTTGGCATTTCAATGCCAAAGTGTGTGAATTGATTTGCAATAAGAGCTGATCTTCCTTTAAAAAATCTATATAAATTTGAAATTGCTTGAAGTATTTGTGTGTCTTTCATTAATAAAAGAAGTTCTGCACTTTGAATCGATGGACCTTTGGATTTTAAATCGGAGCCTAAAGAATGAAGTAAAAATCTAATAATAGATTTAATGTTGTCATAATTATATTTGCTTGATAATTCTTCAAATAAGGTATTAGCAGATCTTGGATTTTTAGTAATATCTCTATACATATCTCTTAGATTTGTAGGGGAGCCAAGACCCTCTTTTGAAAAAATTTGAGCGTGAAGATTCATATTTCTTCCAGCTACAATTTCCCTTTTGAAATTTGCATTTAAATATTCTCTTGCTTGCAAAATTTTATGTAAAAGTTTTCCTTTTGTAGTTTGTGATAAAAAATCAAGAGCATCATCTGCTAGAGTGTAATCAGGATAAAATTCTAAAACTTTTTTTAAAATTTCTTCCACACTATCTTCTTCTAGAAGTGAATTTAAAAGTAATAAAAGAATTTTTTCCTTAAGTTCAGGATTTTTCTTATTAAATCTAGAAGCTGTTTCTTCAGAATTTTTTACAGCTTCTACAATTTCTATATCTTCATCAGCAGCTTCGGATTTCATCAGCGCTTTTCTTCTGGATCTTTGTTCTTCTAAAGTTTTGAAATTTTTTCTAATAAATACTTGATTGAATCCAGAGTCTCTAAGTGATCTAGCAGCTCTTCTAGAAGCTATTTGCCTTAATTGCATGCTTTGCAGTTTGGCTTGCTTTGCTGCCTTTTGCTGAATTTGATAAGACTTTGATGCTCTAGTTATTCTTGCCATATTTTAAGTTAATTGTATTCTACCAAGTGGTTGTATTCTAATTTCTGGAACAATTTCCTGATATGAGACAACGGATAGATCAGGGAATTCTCCTTCTATTAATTTTCTTGCAAATCTTCTAACATCAATAGCTGTTAGTAAAACAGGAGGTTGACCTCCAGGAGGAGTTGGTACAATTGTATTTCTAAGAGAACTCATTATCATTTGAACAGAATCTGGATCTAATGCTAAATATGAACCTGCAGAAGTTTGTTTGATTGCACCTCTTATCATATCTTCTATTTCAGGATCTAATAAATAAACTGATAAAATACTTTGTCCTTGTGAATATTTATATGAGATAAATCTTTTTAAAGAAGATCTAACATATTCTGTTAAAAGAACTACATCTTTTTCAGTTTGTGCCCATTCTGACAAGGCTTCTAAAACAGTTCTTAAATCTCTAATCGATATTTGTTCTCCAATTAATCTTCTAAAGATATCTGTTAACTTTTGAAGAGGAACTAGTCTAGTTACTTCCTTAACAAGGTCAGGATAAGATTTTTCAACAAATTCTATTATAGCCCTTACCTCTTGTATTCCAATGAAATCAGATGCATGTTGACGATAGAATTTAGATAGATGAAGAATCATCACTTCAAGTGGAGACCAATATTTTATATTTGCTTTTTTCAAAATATCCAAATAGGTTTCTTCAACCCATAAATTAGGAATTCCAAGTTGGCTTTTAGTAGTAGTATATGGGAGATTTAATCTTTTAAGAGAATCTTCTGTTTCATTAGTTAAAAGATGTTTCGTTAAAACTTTTCCTTTTACAATTGGAACTTCATTTAAAAAAATTAAATACTCATCACCTTCTAAAGTAGGGGAATCTGTTCTTATATGAACTCCTGGAAATCTAACTCCTAAATCTTGATACAGAGCATGTCTCATTTTAGGAATCATTTTGTCTATAAATGTAAAGCCTTGCTTATCTTTTTTTATTAAACCAGATATATCCCTTCCAACTTCTAGCATAATTGGAAGCGTTAAAGAGTAGCTTTCAGCGCCACCGGATACAACAGCATGCCCTTCAATATCTTCTATGGCACCGCCGCCTGCAGCTGCTCTAGCTTCTGTTTTTTTCATGCTTTTTAAAACTACAAATCCAGTAACTCCTAAAATTGTTCCAATCAATATAAATGGAGTTGGGGGGAATCCAGGTACCCAAGCTAATAAAAATAGCATAGCTGCTGCTATCATAAATGCTTTAGGTTGTTTTAAAAGTTGCTCTGATATTTCTTTACCAAGATGGGAATCTTTTTTATCAGAAGAAACTCTAGTAGTTACAATGCCGGCAGTAATAGCAATCATTATAGCTGGGATTTGTGATACAAGACCATCACCAATTGATAGTAGAGCATAAGTTTTAGCAGCGGTAGCAAGGGGCATTCCATGCATAACATTTCCAATAATAAGTCCACCAATTACGTTAATAATTGTAATCACAATGCCTGCTATTGCATCTCCTTTTACGAACTTCATAGCACCATCCATGGCTCCATAAAGTTGAGATTCTTTATTTAGTGAAAGTCTAAGCGCTCTAGCTTGGTTTGTATCAATTATCCCAGATCTTAAATCAGCGTCAATACTCATTTGTTTTCCAGGCATAGCATCTAATGTAAATCTAGCAGCAACTTCTGCAACCCTCTCAGATCCTTTTACAACAACTATAAATTGAACGATTGTAATAATTAAAAATATAACGCCACCTACTACATAGTTTCCACCAACAACAAAGTTTCCAAAGGCAAAGATAATTTTACCGGCGTTTGCATTTAATAAAATCTGTCTTGTAGAAGATATGTTTACACCTAATCTATAAAGTGTAGTAAGTAGAAGAAGTGAGGGGAAAACACTTAATTGAATAGCTTTTTGGATGTATAAAGATACAAACAAAAGTGTAACAGATACTGTTAAATTCACAGAAATTAAAACATCAATAACATGTGGGGATACTGGAAAAATTAACATTAAAAAAATGCTAATTACAAAAAAGGCAAGTATTAAATCAGAGGATCTTGTAATTGCACCTAAAGCTCTAGATCCACCTAAAAATCTTGTTAAATTTTCTATAAACTTCTTCATTGAAATATTCCTATATTAACGTCTGGCATTTCTTCCATTGTTTCTAACCACTTTAATACTTCAGCTACCGCTTTATAAGTATCTTTAGGTATATAATCACCAACTCTACCAATACTAAATATTTTTCTTGCTAATTCTACGTTTCTCATAATGGGTATATGATTATCAATACCTATTTTAATAATTTTTTCAGCTTTTGATCCGTCCCCCATAACAAGTATTGTAGGAACCGGTTCTTCTTCCTCTTCATATCCTAATGCTACAGCAATATGCGTTGGATTTGTAATGATAGCTCTTGCTTTTCTTGCAGCACTTGGACCTTCACTATACGCTATTTCTCTAAATTGTTCACGTCTTTTTCCTTTTATTTCAGGATTTCCTTCAGTATCTTTATATTCTTGTTTAGTTTCAAATTTTTCCATCATCATTTCTTTTGCAAATTGTTTTTTTTGAAAAGATAGATCGAATATTGCTACTGCTAAAAAGAATATACCTACTTGCATTGCGACTTTTCTTAAAAAAGCATCTAATATTAAAGCAGATCCAAAAACTGGTAACTTAACAGACACTATAATATCTGGTAACATTTTTTTTATTACTAAAAATATTATTAATGCAGCTCCCAGAATTTTTAAAACGGATTTAATTAATTCAACGAATACTTTTAATTTAAACTTTTGTTTTATCCCTGCAATGGGATCTAATTTTTTTAAATTAAATTTCATAGCTTCTAAAGAAAACATAGGCCCAATTACCAAAAAATTTGATAAAATACCAACTGCTACTACAGCTATTAAAATTGGAAAAGAAGAGCTTATAATCACATACATGGCCTGAGTTAAAAAAGCACCGGCTTTGTGTTCTAAGTCTATATTTGAATTAATAGCTTTGAAGGTATTTAGAATATAACCCGCTAATTGATTAAATAAATATGTCGATGCAAAAAGCATACCAAATATAGAAGTTACAAAAGTAAGGGCGCTTGGAAAATCTTGCGATTTTGCCACTTGTCCTTTTTTTCTTGCATCTCTTAATTTTTTAGGCGTTGCCTTTTCGGTTTTTTCTGCCATATCTTAAAAAAATAAATTTTAATTATGGAAGAAGAGTATTACATCACCATCTTGAACAATATAATCTTTTCCTTCAGATTTAGCTCTTCCAACTTCTCTTGCTCCCACTCTTCCTTTATACTCTATCATATCTTTATATGAAACAACTTCTGCTCTAATAAATCCTTTTTCTATATCTGTATGAATTTTTGAAGCTGCTTGTTTTGCGTTAGATCCAAGTTTAATTGGCCATGCTCTAGTTTCTATTTCACCAGTTGTAATATATGTAATTAAATGAAGCATTTTAAAAGATGCATTAACTAATAAATTTAATCCAGATTCTTTAATTTTCATTTCATTTAAAAAAAGTTTTGCTTCATCTGCTGGAAGAGATGCAATTTCTTGTTCTAATTTAGCACAAATTGCAACAACAGGACTATTTTCTTTTTTTGCATATTCCTTAACCTGTTTTACATATTGATTATTTTCAATATTAGATAAATCATTTTCATCAATGTTTGTTACATATAAAACTTTTTTAAAAGTTAAAAAAGGATAGGTTTTTAATATTTGTTTTTCTTCTTTATTTAATTCTAAAAATCTAATGGGAAGATTTTTGTTTAAATGATCAATTACTTTTTTCATTAAATCATATGCAATTATATCATCTTTATTTCTAGCTTTTATTTTCTTTTCTAATTTAGAAAATATATTTTCTGCATTTTGCAGGTCTGCTAAAATAAGCTCTAAATTTATGGTTTCAATATCTTCGATTGGATCAATTTTCCCCCCAACATGAATTATGTTTTCATCTTCAAAACATCTAACTACATGTATTATAGCATCAGTTTCTCTAATATTGGTTAAAAATTTATTTCCAAGTCCTTCTCCTTTTGATGCGCCTTTTACAAGACCGGCAATATCTACAAAAGACATCGTTGCATAAATTATTTTTTTACTTTTTGATATTTTAGAAAGTACATTTAATCTTAAATCTTGAACTTCTACTATTCCAACATTTGGATCAATAGTGCAAAAAGGGTAATTTTGTGCATCTACTTGTTTTTTAGTAATTGCAGTAAATAATGTTGATTTACCAACGTTTGGAAGTCCGACAATTGCGCAAGATAAGTTTGTAGACATAATATTCCTTATATTTTTTATTAGATTGAATTAATTATAAACATTTTAAAAAAAAAGCACTATCAACAAAATAAATATTTTCAAAATATCATAAAAAAAAATTAAAAGGAGCATTAAATGAAAATTTTTTTGATGTTATTAAAAAAAAGTTACCTAATTGGAAATAACTAGGTAACTTTTTTATGTATTAAAATGTATTTGATTTAATAAATTTCTATCTAATATTGATGCTTTGTTTCAATTTATTCTTTCACTCTTTTTTCAATATTAGTAAATGGTGAAGGAATTAAACCTAAAAAATAAGATCTTGTTTTTACAGTCTCTTCTTTCATTCCTAATACTCCTGTATTTCGTGACTGTAAAAGAGTTTTTTTAGTAGACCATAATTTTGGATGATTAAGAAGTCTTTTAGCAATAATAGCCACGCTTATTCCTACAACAATTTTAGAAAGAGTGATAGGATTTTCGCATTGACTCGTTAAGTCGTTTTTTTCAATCGCGCATTTTGGGTTAATTAAAGCATCTAAAATTGACCATGGTAACATTAAAACACTTATTGACCATGGTAACATTAAAACACTTGCAGTAATAGTTTGTGCTACATTGCCATTATCCAAAAATATCAGTCCTTCATTATTAGTTGGTAGCTTTAAACAAGCATCAACCTTTTGTTGAGAACCAGGACAAACATATGTTTGAAAATAATACATACTTGCGGATGCTATTAGCCCTACAGCTGCTAAAACTTTATTATTTAGTAAACTTTTTTTTGGAGGAGACTCTGTAGAAAATGTAAATGCATTTCTAACTATATCTTTAGTTGTAGCAATTTCTGTATCTGTAGGTCTATTATAAAGTATTGGGTCACATAATTCGGAAATTTTATCAAATGCTATTACTGGCCACATTCCTTCAAAATCTTTTTCGAATTCTGGAAGAGACCATTTATCAAGTCTTGAAAAAGGAATTGATTTTATTGTTGAATTACAAATAAGACCTCTAGTTAAAACATTTACTTTTTGTGTTTGATCAACAAAAGTTCTATTTAATCTCTTTAAAGTGTTTTCTAATATTTTTCCTTGTTCTTTTTCTTCTGTGGAAAAAAAATGGCTATGTATAAGCGATGCATTAACTTTTTCTAATATTTTTTCAAATTCCAAATATACATCGGTTCCATTAGCCCCTGTTAAAACAACATATTTTTTTCCTAAATATGAAATTTCACATTTTGAAGGATTTATTAATTTATTTATTGTGTCAAAATCATTTAAATTATTTAAATGTTTTTCAATATTTGCTTGAGATATCATTGTCATAAAAAATTCCATTAATTTAATAAAATGTTTAAATTATAGATAATAAATAAAAAAAAACAAGAATTAAAATAAAGATTGTAATTTCATAAATGTTTTAATTTAAATTTTTAAAGCTAATTTATATTACAAAAGCATTGCTTAAGTCTTAAATTAATAAACTCAAGATATAAATTTTACAGTATCAATAGACAATTCATCTTGAGATATAGCATCTTTTAAATCAAACTTTCCAGATTTTGTTCTAGTTAAATTATAAAGGTAAGCTCCAGTATTTAACTTAATTCCAAGATCATTTGCAATTGATCTAATATATGTTCCTTTAGAGCAAGTTATTTTAAGCTCTAAAAAAGGATATGAATATGAAATTAAAGTAGTTTTTAAATTAATCGATATAGGCTCTCTAAAAACTTCGATATCTTGCCTTGCCAGTTTATATAGCCTTTTTCCTTTTATTTTTTTTGCGCTAAACATGGGAGGTGTTTGAAGCACTTCTCCTTGAAATTCTTCTAATATCTTTTCTATCTCGTCTAAAGAGGGAATATAGTCAGATTTTTTTATCAATTCCATTTCAGAGTCATATGATTTAGTTGTATAACCAAGGTGTATTTTTGCTATGTATTCTTTTTCATGATTAGTAAATAAAGATGCCTGCCGAGTATATTTTTTCCCAACTAAAATTATCATAAGACCAGTAGCTAATGGATCTAATGTTCCAGCATGACCAATTTTTTTTACGTTTAGGATTTTTCTAAGCTGAGCAATTATGCTAAAAGATGATTTATTAATAGATTTATTTACTAAAACTATCCCTTCATAAGAACTGTTCATTATTGATCTTTTCTATTTTTTTTCTCTTTTTCTATTTCTTGAAGAATACTATCGATTTTCATGAATTTATCAACTGAAGTATCTAATTCGAAAGTAAGGGTAGGGAAATATCTAAGTACTACTTTTTTTGAAGCATTTGATGATATAAAACCTGACGCTTTATTTAATGCATCAATAGTTTTCTTTTTTTCTTCACCAGAGCCAATTATGCTTATTGAAACAACAGCGCTATGTAGATCGGGTTTAATATCAACTTGCATAACACTTATAAAATTTGAAACATTTGGATTTGCAATATCTTTTGCAATAACCTCTGATATTACTTCTTTTAAAAGTGAATTTAATCTTTTTTGTCTTTTGTTTTTCATAAATCTTGTTCTAAATAATTAATGTCATAAGCTTCGTAAATATCACCAATTTGTATATCAGTAAAGTTATCAAGTAAGATACCACATTCTGTTTGGGTTTTAACTTCTTTTACATCTTCTTTAACTCTTTTTAAAGAGTTAACTTTTGTTTTTAAAAGTAGTTCACCATCTCTAATAACTCTAATATTACTATTTCTTTTTATAATACCATCTTCAACTAAACAACCTGCAATAAGTCCTAATTGAGATGATTTAAATGTAGCAATGACTTTTGCTTTTCCAATATCAACTTCTTCTTCAAGTTTATCAAGAGTACTTCTCATAAGTTCTTTTACTTCATCTATTGCGTGATAAATAATATCATGTTCTATTACGATTACTTTTAAATGTTTGATTAAGGGTTCACTATGACTTTCTATCTTTGTATGAAATCCAAGTATTGTAGCTTGAGATGCATATGCAAGTCTTACATCTGACTCTGATACAGCTCCTACTTCGGAAGATACTATTATTAAATCTACTTTATCTGTTTTTATGTTAAGAAGGGCTGTTTTTAAGGCTTCCAGTGAGCCTTGTACATCAGCTCTTAAAATAATTCTAAACATTTTTGTTTCTTTTTTAGCAAAATTATCTAATGAAAATATTTTTTTCTTTTGTAGTTGTGATAATTCTAATTTCTCTCTTCTTTTTGTAGCTAAATTTTTTGCTTCTTTTTCATTTTCTACCACAAAAAATTCACAGCCTGCTTCGGCAAGATTTGAAAGACCAGTTATTTTTATAGGAGTAGATGGGGGAGCTTCTTCGATTGATTGACCATGCTGATCATGCATGGTTTTAACTTTTCCCCATTGATATCCAAAAACTATAGCATCACCTTGTCTTAAGGTTCCATTTTGAACAAGTACTGTAGCTGCAGCTCCAAGTCCTGTATGCATTTCAGACTCTAAGGCAGTTCCTCTAGCTCTAGCTTTTGGATTTGCTTTAAGTTCTAATAATTCTGATTGAAGAGATATCATTTCAAGTAAATTATCAATTCCTTCATGGGTTTTTGCAGAGCAGTTTACTGTTATAATAGATCCACCCCAAGCTTCAGGAAGTAATTCGTTATCGGCTAATTGTCTATATATTTTTTCTTGATCAAAACCGGGTTTATCAGATTTATTAAGAGCTATTAAGATAGGAACTTTTGCCTCTTTTGCTTGATTCATTGCTTCTATTGTTTGCTCTTTCATTCCCTCGTCACCTGCAATAACTAAAATTACAAGATCAGTAACATTAGCTCCACGAGATCTCATTTCAGAAAATGCAGCATGGCCTGGAGTATCTAAAATTGTTATTGTTCCAAATTTTGTTTTAGCTGTAAAAGCACCAATATGTTGAGTAATATCTCCAGCTTCACCTGATGCAATGTTGGAGCTTCTAATTGAATCAATTATAGATGTTTTACCATGATCTACGTGACCCATGAATGTAATTACACATGGTCTTTGTTTTAAATCCTCTTCAGGAGCACTTTTAATTTCTTGAATAATACTTTCAGCCGAAATTTGAATTCTTTTTTCTTCTGTTGTATCGATTGTAATTTCGCATTTAAATTCATGACCTAAAAGTTGAACTGTTGTTTCATCTTCTAAATAATCATTAATTGTTACGATTAGACCTTGCATGAAAAGTTTTTGGATTAATTCGGATGCTTTCAATTTCATTAAAGATGCTAAATCTTTAATAGTAATTGGAAGTTTTATTGTTAATTCTTTTGGTCTTACTAATGGAATTTCAATTTTTTGTTTTTTTTGTTTAAATCTTCTTCTTCTCCAGCGACCTTCGTCGCCTCTTCTTAAGCCTAGTCTGTCTTGAGAATCGAATGATTTTTTGAATGCTTCAGGTTTTTTTGCTGCTTTAAATTCTTTATGAGATCTAAAAGTCTTCTTTTTTTCATCAACTTTTCCAACTATTTCTTTGAATTTTGGCTTTTCTTTAAATTTAGGTTGTTGATCTTCTTTCTTCTCTTCTATTTTTTCTTTGGGTTTTTCTTCTTTTTGAACTACTTTTTCTTTTTCAAC
>JAAKFI010000009.1 GCA_011065125.1 Candidatus Anoxychlamydiales bacterium
ATATTTATTAGATAATTATAAAGAAGATTTATGTTCTTTTTTGCCTGTAAATAATGATGGCAAATTAAACGTAACTTTTGTTGTTTCAAAAGAAAAGAAAAAAAATGTTGTATCACCTACTCTTCCAATTAAAGAAGAAACGGAATCTAAATTTAATAAAGCTTACACCTTTGACACATATATTGAAGGACCATCTAATCAATTTGTAAAATCAGCAGCACTTGGTGTTGCAACAAAGCCTGGAAAATCATTTAATCCTTTGTTTATCCATGGAGGTGTAGGACTTGGGAAAACACATCTTCTACATAGCATAGGAAATTACGTTATAAAAAATCATAAAAGGCTTAAAATTGAATGCATTACAACAGAGCAATTTATTAATGATTTAGTAACAGCGCTTAGAAGTAAAAGCGTAGATAAAATGAAGAAACATTATAGAAATTTAGATGTTTTATTAATTGATGATATTCAATTTTTACAAAACAGATTAAATTTTGAAGAAGAATTTTGTAATACTTTTGAAAGTTTAATAAATCAAAATAAACAAGTAATAATAGCCTCTGACAAACCACCCTCTCAATTAAAATTATCCGAGAGAATGATAGCTAGAATGGAATGGGGACTTGTTTCACATATAGAAATACCTGATTTAGAAACAAGAGTTGCCATAATTCAAAATAAAGCAGAAACAAAAAATGTATCTATTCCGGAAGAAGTCGCTTTTTTTATAGCAGAGAGAGTCTATTCAAATATTAGACAATTAGAAGGCGCAATAAATAGATTAGCTGCATATTCTAGACTTTTAAATACAAAAGTTACTAAAGATATTGCTGAAGATCTTTTAAAAGAAATGTTAGATTTCAAACCTTTAAAAACTATTTCTATTGAAAATATTTTAAAAAGTGTAGCTTCAGTATTTGAAATAAAAATCTCTGATATTAAAGGCGATTCAAGACTAAAAAATATAGCCCACGCAAGACAGGTAGCAATGTTTTTAGCAAAAGAGCTAATAGAAGATTCTCTTCAAAAAATAGCTTCATCCTTTGGTGGTAAAACTCACTCTACTCTTTTGCATGCATGGAAAAAAATATCTAATGAAATTCAAAAAAACTTAACTCTATCCAGACAAGTTGAAATCATTAAAAGAAACATCGAAAATTAAACTTAAAACTACTAAATTTTTATAATTATTTTTTATTTTTTCGTATTTATCTAAGTCCATTTTTTCACTAATCAATAATACTCTATCATTTTTTTCAGCTTCTTTTTGAAATTTTATATTTATCATTTTGCTAAGATCTTTTGCTATAAAATGCACATAGTCTTTTTTAAAAAATTTATAATCTTCAATAATTATCCTATCAAAATTTAAAAAGTTGATTTTGTTTAATTTAACAACAATATAAGAAGAAATAATTTTAGAGAAATTTAAGTAATTAAAATTTTTTGCAAGCTTAAGAAAGGTATTTATAGCTCCTATATTTTCAAAAAGATAAATTACTTTATCATTTTCAATATCACAAAAAGAAACTTGCTCTAAACAACTTATGCAAAAATGTTTTTCTTTTAAGCTTAGTTTTTTACTGCAGTGATCACAAAATTTTGGAAAAATATAATCTAATACCTTATTTAAATTCATATATTTCATTTAATTTTAAAATTAATTATCAACTTTACAAATTATTATAAATTAATGTAATAAAAAATTATAAAGAAAGGTATTTTATGGATAATAAAAAAGGCTTTTTAAAATTTTTTCAATGGATATGTAAATTTAATTTTGGAATTTTTGAAACACAAGAATTCAAAAAGTTTATAAGACTTGGACTTATATTTGTTTTAATAATTGGAATTTATTGGACTCTTCGTCCTTTAAAAGATTCTATATTTATTTTATTAGTTGGAAAATATCAACTTCCTTTTGCAAAAACTATTTCGGTAATTACTCTTTTATTTTTTGTTGTGTTTTACACAAGATTACTTGAAAAAACATCCAGAGAAAAAATGCTTCATATACTTCCAACTTTTTATGGTTTTACTATTTTAGCATTTAGCGTTTTAATGTTATTTATTGAACCTTCTATAAAAAACATTAGCAGTGCTTCAACTATATATGTGTTATTTACTAAAGGACTTGGCTATTTATGGTATTTATTTGTTGAAAGCTTTGGATCTTTAGTAGTTGCTCTTTTTTGGGCTTACACAGCAGATACTACAGAGCCCAATTCTGCTAAAAAAGGGTTTCCTTTAATTTATGCATTCGGACAATTAGGTGGTATTATTTTTCCATATACAATAGGAGGTCTTCCCTATAGATTAGGACATCAAACTAATTTTTTATCTATGCTAATACTTGGACTTTTAACTTTAATGATTATTCCCCTATTTAGATATTTTTTAAAAACGACTCCAAAACATTTACTTATCTCTTTTCATGGGTCTAATAAAAAAACTAAAGAAAAAAAACAAGAGCCTGGTTTTTTAGAAGGATTAAAACTTATTATAAAACATAAATATCTATTAGGTATTTTTTTTGTAAATTTTATATATGAAGTGGTTGTTACAATTTTTGATTTCAATTTCAAATTATCTGCTGGAGAGGTTTTTTCTGGAGTTGCTCTTAGTAACTATTTAAGTATTTATGGATCTAGTGTAAATGTTGTCTCTCTGTCTTGCTTACTTTTAGGGATTAGTAATATTACTAGATTTTTAGGAGTGGGTGCTGCTCTTTTTCTAATGCCAATCATTGTAGGTAGCGCACTATTTGGATTTTTAACGCTTGATTCTTTAACATTCTTATTCGCTTTAATGGTTGGATCAAAAGCAATCAATTACGCTCTAAATGGCCCTGCATTAAAACAATTATATGTTCCAACAACGCAAGATGTAAAATTTAAATCTCAAGCTTGGATAGAAACCTTTGGATCTAGATCTTCAAAGCAATTTGGCTCAGTATTTAATATGATGTTAGCTCCTCTCCAAAAAAGTTTTGGGAATATAATTGGAAAATCTTATTACTTATATATTAGTGGAATACTTTGTTTTCCACTACTAGGTGTATGGCTAATACTTGCAATGTTTTTAGGCAAAACTTTTAAAAAAGCTATTAAAGATAATAAATATGTTTGTTAAATTCTTTTAAAATAAAAGAGCCTAATTTTTTTAAGCTCTTTAATAATTAATACTAAGCTTCTGATGTTTTTTTTACTTTACCCCAACTAATAAATCCAAAAAGAGCAAGTCCAAAATAAACTGCAAATAGAAAAACTTGAGGATATGCTTTTATATATACGTTAAATGCACAAAATACAGCATTTGTTATCATCCACAAAACAAATCCCAATCTTTTTTGTTTTGCATTTAAATATGTTCCAAATATTGCAACAGCTGTATTAAGCCATATGAATTTCTCTACCTGCGTCATGTAAACTCCCATTTATATTGTTTAATAAAAGTTGGCATTTTTCTTCATCAAAGATCTGCTTTGAATTTGCTTTGATGATTTTCTTGCCATGAATTGTTTCTATCTCTTCAACTAAAAGCCTGAAATCATCTCTTATTGCTTTTTGATAATCTATATTAGATGCTCTTACTCCATCTTCTGTTAATTTAAAGCCTTCAGATGGTTCCAAATAAATTAAAACATCATATTTTTTAATCCACTCCATACAAAAAACTTCTAAAGATTGAGTTAGGTGATTGTCTCTTTCAAGATGATTTAAATATATAAAAGCATCAGATGGCGTTCTGTCTGATATTGCTATCTCAAAACCCTCAGCTTCAGCTTTTAATTCTTTTTGTAGTTGTGATGTAACAACAAAAAGTGTTGTTTGATAAACAACATCTGTATTTATTGGAAATGGACTTTGTCTTGCTGTTTCATGGATCACTGTTACGTTTTTATCATTCATTTTAAAAAAAGATGCCAATTTATAAACTAATGTAGTTTTTGCAGCACCATGAGTTCCAAATATTGCAATTCTTTTCATTTTATCTCCTAACTTTTAGCTCTATAGAAAAGTTATAGAGATTTATGAATAATTTTTCCATAAATTTAAAAATAATTAATTAAATAGTCCTCTTTTCTTTTTTAAATTGCACTTTGGAGTTACTAGATCACCTCTAATAGATATTATAAATGATTCTGTAAACTTAAATAAAACAAATTGTTTCATAGCAATATTGATATAAATATTTCCATTAAAATCTATATATGGTTTTTGACCTTTATCAGATAAGAAAAATTTAGATCTTTCGTTTTCTGAAAAAGAATCTTTCATTTCTGTCAGATAAAACTTTGAGTCATTCACATAAAAATCAATCAAACCTTTTACTGGAGTTAAAAGTTGAAGATCCAGTCCTACTATTCTAGATAAAACATCTGTTGGAAAATCAAACACATAGTGACCTCTTTTAAAGGAGTTTATAAAACTTAAATAACCTTTTGCTGTAATTGAATTTTTATCACTTGTATTTCCTTTGAAATCAAAAAAAGTCATTTCTCTTATTAAAAAAGGTGATATTTTTGCTTGCACTTGATCCTTTTTTTTAAGTAGTGATGGACGTAAATCTCTAACTTGAATCTTAGGTATATTAAATTCCCAGTTACTACTATTGTTTATAAAGTTCATGCTATTCACTGTTAATATCCCACTAGAATCTGAAATTTTGAAATTTGAAATATTTATAGAATCATCTGATGCTAAAACAGAACAAAATAGAGTTTTAAACTCAAAATTTAAAAGATCAAAATTTTTCCCAGCAAAAATACCTTTAAAATTAAATTTAGGTTTTTTATCTAAATCTAAATTTAATTTACCACTAAGTTCATATCCATTTTTAATTTTAAATTTATCAACAAATTCCGCTGCATTATTTGGTAGCAAATAAAATAACTTTGAAAAATCAAGTTTCATACTTCCAAATAAATTAGTTTGTAAAATTTGATTATTTTGTTCTTGAAAAGAAGCATCTATTCCACAAAAGGATCCTTTAATTTCTTTAATTTTAAAATTATTATCTTCATTCATACTCCAAAGAACTTTTAGTGGGGTATTTGAAGTTTTATCAATAAAAGTAGTAGCTCCCTTTAAAATATCATTAAACTTTAATTGACTATCAATTGTATAAAAATTTTTATTGTGTAAATAATCAAATTTTAAAAAGACCTTATCTAGAAAATTTGAAAAAGAAAGATCTTTTAATTGAAATTTATTTTTATCTATAAAAAATTCTAAATTTTTAGAATTTAATTTATATGTAGAAAAATTATCACTGCATTCAAAATCAAAGGATATTTCTAAATCTTCATCTAAATTAATTTTGTCTAATATTTTAAAAAATTTATTTTTATTAGCGAAAAAGTGAGTTAAATCTTTGGGAATTCTTAAATCTCCATTTTGGATATTTAAAGATTTATTAATGAAATCAAATTGAACGTTTGAAACTTGCAAAGAGAGACTAGATAAATCAATATCTTTATTATAGAAACTAAGATCTATTCCTTGTATTTTTAATGGTTGATTATTGCTAAAAGATGCATTTAGCCCCCCCCTATTATATAGCCTAACTTTATCAACCGTTAAATTAGTAGTAGTTAAGTCTAAATCAATTTTGTAATTAAATTCATTTTTAAAATCTAATAAAGCTTCTGCATTTCCTTTTATACTTCCTTCAATCGATTTACTAAATAAATTTGTGTTTTTGGATAGATAAGAATGCATTTTTTTTAAATCAGCTTTAATATTTTTTATTTTTGTTTTTATTTTATAATCATGTGGTGAATATAGACCTTCTAATTCAAATTTAAGACCATCTTTTTTCAAAATAAAATCTGAAATATTAATATTTTTATCACTGAAAATTAGATTAAATTTTGATTCAACATCATAAAAATTGCATTTTTCAACATGAAAAACATTATTTTTTGTATAGGCTAAAAAATTAAAATTGTTAATCTTTGAATTCATAACATCCAAATTATCAGAGCTTACTTCAATCGATAAATTTTTATTTTTCGAAATCGTATAAGAAATGTTCCCTTTTGAATTTAAAAATTTATCTAAATTCAAATCAATATCATCCAAACCTAAATCTATCAAAAAGCTTAGCTTTGAAAAAAAATTCTTAGCGCTTGATTTATTACTTAAAGAAAAAGTATCTATTTTAAAATTTTTAAGAAAAACTAAGTCATTAACATTAAATTTTTCAAAGTAGAAATGAGATAATTTTTCATCTATAGAACATTTATATTTATTTTGTAAAAAATGAATAGTTGAAACGACTCTTAAAATATCAAAAATTTTATTTTGAACTCTAACATCTAAAGATAATTCATCTTTATTTTTAACAATGTAAGGAGCTTTAATAAAGTATTTCTTATTATTTAAATTTAAATTAGCATTTAAATTTGCTACTTCAATTTTATCAAATTCTGAAAAATATGAAATTGAAAAATTCAAATTGTTAATATTTGATTTTCCATTTATTTTATATTCTCCATTTTTAACATTACTTGAAATATCCCATTTAAAATCAATTTGATTATCAAAAAAAGAAGAGGAAATATTACAATTTCCGTCTACGTTACCATATAAGTTAAAATCATCTTTTATTTCGAAATAACTAGCAAACCTTTTAAAATCTTCAATCTTAGAAAAATAAGAAGCTGAGATATCTAATTTATATATATCATCGATGGACATATCAAATATCACATCACCATTCATATTAACTAAATTAGAAGTTGCATCAAATATTTTCGCAAAAATTTTATTTTGAGAAATATTCATTTTAGCTTTTTTTATGTCAAACAACAGATCATATTTAGGCAGGTATATATTTCCTTTAAAATTTGGAAAAGCCGCAGTTATTTTTCCATCTTTATAAGATCCTTTAATACAGCTATTTTCTTCAAAAACAAAAGATTTTAAATTCCCAATTTTATCAATATTTACATTGATATATGGACTTTTATATTTAAAATCTTTGCCTTTTATTTGAAAAGAGATGTTATCTTTTTCAAAAAAAGCTGCAATATTACAAATTCCACAAATATTTTCTTTAAGATCTATCACTTTAGATAATTTATCTAAATTAATTTTTTCAGCTCTAATCCAACCGTTAATAATTAATTTTGCAAAATCATTTTTATTTAATAAAAACTCATTCAATTCAAAACCAAAAACAGCATCTTGCTCATCTGATATTTGAATGTTACCACTATAAGAATAACTATTTTTTTTTCTTTTACATGATATAATAGATGAAAAACGATCTTCTAATTTATTTAATTTACCTTCTAACTTAGAAATTAAATTAAACTCTTTAATATGCCCTTTTAAATCTAAATTTATAAATATACCATCTAGATAAGCATTCATTAATGATGATTGAAAAAAACCATCTAAAGTTTGCAGTTTAATATTTATGTTTTTTAGATTGCTATCTAAAAACTTCAGAGTTGAATTATTAATTTTTATATCTGTAAAAAAATTATCCAGAGGATCTTTTAAGCTAAAATCAAATTGAGCTTTACCATAAATAGAGTTTATATTGGCATGTAAATTTCCATACTTAAACTCAATATTTTCACCGTTTAAATTAGTTAAAAAAACTTTATTGATACCTAAATCATCCACTCTAGCATCAATTGAAGAACTAATCACTCCATTTACTAAGCTAAATTTTTTAGAATTAGCATTTAACCCTTCATATATATTTTTTATAATTTCAATGTTTTGAGTTTTGATATGATCGATATCTGTATGAAGAATAAAAACATCTTTTGCAATTTGTTTAGACTTAAAAATAATTTTTGAATTATTTTTAAAATTCAAATTTATATCCAACCAATTAGAAAAATTTGAGGTTATAAAACCTTTTGAATCCATTTCAAAATTATCTTTTATATTTTTTTCATCATTTTCTAAAATTCCATTTATTTTGAATTTTGATCCAATATTTGGATTGAAAGAAAAATTAAAATCAGTATTTGATAATTTTGATAAATCATTACTTATTAAATTTAAATTTTCTCCATTAAATCTAATCTTAGTCATTTCTAAAATTTTATTATTTAAGAATTTAGAAAGAATAGTACTTTGATTTAAATCATTATCTGGATAATTTAATTCTAAATGAAGAAAATCTATAACCCCTTTTAAGTTTGTGTCTTTTTTAATAAATTCAATATTTTTAAAATCTACATTAGTAAAAAAAGATAAAATCTTTTTATTTGTAACTTCTAAAGAAACAATACCTTTTAAAGTTCCTAATAAATCATATTTATAGTCATAAAAATTTAAAATATCTTGTAAATGAACAATATCTAAATCATTAAAATCCATGGTATATAAATCTTTGTAATCTTCATTTATGTGATTTACTATAAATGAATTATTTTTATCAAAATTAAATTCAATACTAGAAGAGTGTTCATTTTTTTGAAAAAAATTAAAATAGATGGTTTTTACATTTTTTTGATCTATAAAATTCAAAGATCCATTTTCAACATTTAATTTATAAGAAAATAATTTGTTATTAAAAGAGGAAGTATTGAGTGTTTTTTTTTCATTTGATTTATAAATAAAAATATTTGGATTGCTTACAAAAATATCTTTTTTAAATGAAAAATTTTTAAAATTTAATTTAAAATCTATTTCTACTAAAATTGAATCAAAAGTTTTTCTATTTTTCGAGTGAAGCGATACGTTTTCTAAAACAATTTTATGATTTTTTATTTTTAAAGAATCATATTTTAAATCCGACTTTAAAGTAGTTTTTGCCTTAAATTTTAAAAATGAAGAAACACAAAAACAAAGTGTAGGTTTAGCAAAAATTATAATAATTAAAAAAATGCCAATTAAAATAGACGTTAAAATTAATTTATTTTTTTTCATATTTCCCAGTTATGGTATCCTTTATGATTTAGATACTTTTTTTTCATAGTCTTCTAAGCTTAAAAGTTTTTCAAACTCATCGAAATTTTGAACTTTTATTTTAAAAATCCATCCCTCTTTTTCAGGCGATGTATTTAACTTATCTAATGATTGATTTAATTCCTTGTTGACATCGATTATCTCTCCAGAAATCGGGCTGTGCACATCTACAGCTGCTTTATCAGATTCTACAATGCAAACCTCTTCATTTGCATTTACTTTTTTTAAGTCTGGAAGTTTAATATTTATAATTTGACCAAGATGCATTTTTCCATAATTTGTAATTCCTATAATTAATGTATTTTCATCAAATTTTTCTGCCCATTCATGAGAATTTGAAAATCGCATAAATAACTCCTTTAAGACAAATATAATAGAAATAACATAAATATTATAGATCTATTTTATTAGATTTAAAGTTGAATATAAATGAGGACTTCTCTCTAGTTTATGTTCAATATCTGATATATTAAAATTAACTGAGCTTTTTAAATATCTATTAATTCTATAAGTGAAACCCATTTTTGAAAAATTATTAATATCATATCCATATAAGCAATCATTTGGAATTGTAATGTCCATAGAATATGTATTTTTTTTTATATATGATCTATTTTTTAAAAGATTATGATCACAAATTGGATGCATATCATTAGCACTAAATCTTGTTATTTCTTTAGCCTTTAGTTTTTGAACGGGCTGCATAAAAAAAACAAAATGATGGCAAAATTTAGTAATATATCCTTTAGTCTTCAAATTTCTAGTATCTATAAAAAGTTCTATACTATCGCCTCTTTTAACTTCTGGATATGTTGATTTCACAAAGCTCTCATTTACATCAAAATGAAAAAATAATCCCTTATTTGAATAAGCTACATATACCTCGGCAATATCCTCTTGATTTAAATATTTAGAAAGATTTGATAATTGATATTTTTTATTTATTAATTTAGAAAAATTACCAAATGGATAAATAGGTATATCAATATCAAAAAAATTTAAAGGATTTAGATTATTTAAACTTTCAAACATATTTTAATTTCTTAAAGGAATAACTATCAAATCTTTATCTTTCAATTCTTTTACAAAATTACTAATTAAAATTTTTGTCGCTTCATCATTTAATTTACTTTTAGATTCATCAAACTTATCATTTGAAATAATCTCTTCAGAGATATTATTTAAATAATAAAATGTAATACTTCCATTGTCATTTACCAAAATATCTGAAAAAGTTTTTTCTTTTTGTGAAAAAATTTGTTTTTCAAAAGATGATAACTCTTCAGTTCTTTGAATTTTTTTATTATTAGAATGAAGCTTAAATTGTAAGTCCGTATTAATTTGATTATTTTTATCTTCTTTTAATAAATTTAAATTTTTATTTACAAAATCATACATTCTATATTTTGCAAGTGAATTTAAGGATTTATCCTTAATGTAGGGTAGAGATTTTAAATTATTTAAACTTTCTTCAAATACAATTTCAGCAACCATATCTTTTACATTTTTAAAATCTTTATAACTGCCATCACTATTTTTAAATTTACTATATTTCTTTTTTATATTTTCATAATTTTCTTTTAAATATTTTTGCAGAATATTATCTATTATCTTTTCATCTAAAGACTCTTTAAAAGTAATGAGTTTTTTTTCAGGATGTTTTTTTAGAATTGATACTTGATAATAATTATTATTATCTTCGCTATAATTTTCTATTTTATTTGTTTTTTCTAATTTTTCTAAAAATTCATCTGCTTTTTTAATATTGATAGGAAGTTTTGTGTTTTTAGATTTTATATTTATACTAATTTGTTTAGAAATGTCATCATTCAAGGCAATATCTATTAAATTTTTAGATGTTTTAATTATTTCTTTTCTTGAAAAATCATCTATTTTATCCCTTAAATATAAATTTAAATTTTCCAGTTCATTTACTTTATCTTCTTTTTTTGTTTGATATTTTATATTAGGAAAATTTTTTGTAATTAATTTGAAATTTTCATTTTCTAATTGCCAGTTATACATATCTTGAATTTTAATTTTCAAACATGCCTTATCTAAATTAGTTTCTTTAACTTCTAAATCATAAGTTTTATATACTAATTGGGGATAGTTTGTTTCAATTTCAGCTAAATCTTTAAAGCTAAAAAGATTGTTATCATTGCAAGTAGCTTTTAAATACATCTCAAATTGAATCATCTCATTAAAAGATTTAAACTGAAATTCACTTGGCAGCTCATATTCAGTTATATTAGCTTTCAAACTTGCAAATTTAGACATTTCATTTAATGTTAAATTATCAACAATTATAGAGTTTGTGACATCTTTTAGATATTTTCTGAATAAAAGAACATTTTTCCACGTTTTATGTGCCAATTTTTCATTTAAATTTAAAATTTGCAGTTGCCTTATATAATATTCCTTAAAATTGCCTCTATCTTTTTCCTTAAGGGCTGATTTTAAGTTTTTTGAAATATCAGAAATAACTTCCTCATAAGATATGCTATAATTTTCAGTTTTTGCTTTTTTTGCAACATTTAGAACAAATTGTGATATTAAATTTAAAGTATCGTTGCCAAACCAATCTGTAAAACCATGATTATTAAAAAGTGTTAAATTTTCATTATATAATCTCAAATCTTTTTGAATATTTTTCTTAGAGTTTTCTTCGAAATATAAAAGGTTTCTTAGAGTGTTTGTTGGAAATCTAGCTTCTTCAATATATAGTTGAGCTAAATTATTTACATAATCAACACTAACTTCATTATAACTTTGAACTTTTATTAATTTTTCTAAAATTTCAGGAGAGTATTTAGACCATAAGTTTTTCACACTAATTGCAGAATCGTATTTATGAGTATATGTTTTGAAATTTTTAATTTTATCGAAATTATTTTCTAAAAAAGGCTTTATCTGATCAAAGTATTTTTCTACTAAAACTTTAAAAATACTAGAACCTAAAATATCTTTTCTAATCACTCCGTCATTAAACAGATTAATAGCATTGTTTGTTTGATTATAGGCATCTGTAATATCTGTTTTCATAAAATAAGAAAGCATTTCTATTTCAGATAAATAAATTGTAGATCCATCAATAGCTTTAGATATTTTTTTATCTTTATCAATTTTAATATTTGTAACAGCTGCATTTGAACCGAAAAAAGCAAATGAAATTACAATAAAAAATATTACTATCGCAAAAAATATTTTTTGGTATTTTCGAAAAAATTTAAGCATCCTATTCTCCTACAAATTAATACGCTTTAGCAAAAATTGCTTTTGATTTAGTTGATTTTGAGCAAAAAATACATTTCTCTTCTTTTTCGCTTTCTTTTAGATTTAAACATCTAACTGTAACTGAGAGTTCTTTTTTTAATTTTTCTTCTTCATTTTCATCTAAACAAAAATAAGCTTCAACAAAGCCTTTATTTTTATTTTTAGAAAAAAAGTTATAAAACTCTTTTTTGTCATCCATTTTGAAAGTATTCTCTTTTAAAAACTTACTAGCTCTTTCAAATAGTTTTTTTTGAATATCATCCAAAATTTTAGAAATATTATTTAAAAAATCTTCGATTGATAAACTATTAGATTCTAAAGTATCTCTTCTTGTAAAAAAGATATTATTTTTTTCAATATCTTTAGGTCCTATCTCTAAAATTATTGGGCAGCCTTTTTTTATCCAAGACCATTTTTTTTCACCACCTCTCATATCTCTTAAATCTATTTTAACATCTAATTTTTTTGAGTGATATGCAATCTGATTTAACTTTTCTTTTAATTCCATGCAAAAATTTAAAACATGATCTTTAGTCTCTTCTTTATGAATAATTGGTAAAATTACAACTTCTAAAGGCGCTATTTTTGGAGGAAGAACTAAACCGTTATCATCTGAATGAACCATGATAATTGAACCAATTAGTCTAGTAGTAACTCCCCAAGAGGTTGTCCAAGCATATTTCAAATCTCCATTTTCATCAGAATATTTAATATTTGATGATTTTGAAAAATTTTGTCCAAGAAAATGAGAAGTGCCAGCTTGCAAAGCTTTACCATCTTGCATCATATTTTCTAAGCAATATGTATCTTCAGCTCCTGGAAATTTTTCAAGTTTCGTCTTTTTCCCAATTAGTGTTGGTATAGCTAAATAATTTTCTAAAAAATCTTTATAAAGATTTAGAATCTTAAAAACTTCCTCTAAAGCTTCGCTTTTAGAACTATGAGCTGTATGTCCTTCTTGCCATAAGAATTCTGTTGTTCTTAAAAAAAGCCTTGTTCTCATTTCCCATCTAACTATGTTTGCCCATTGATTTATAAGAAGAGGTAGATCTCTATATGATTCTATCCACTTTGAGAACATTGCTCCTATGATCATTTCTGATGTTGGTCTTACAATTAAAGGTTCATCTAATTTCGCACTTTCAGCTGGAACTAATTTACCATCTTTTCTTTCTAATCTATGATGTGTTACAACAGCACACTCTTTGGCAAAGCCTTCAACGTGCTCAGCTTCCTTTTCTAAAAAAGACAGTGGAACAAAAAGAGGGAAATAAGCATTTTCATGACCAGTATCTTTAATTTTTTTATTCAATATATTTTTTAAATTTTCCCAAATTGAATACCCATAAGGTTTGATGACCATACACCCTCTAACTGGAGAATGATCAGCTAAATCTGCATGCTTTATAACTTCTTGATACCAAATTGGATAATTTTGGTCTCTTGTTGGATTAATTGCTGTTTTTTTTGCCATTAAAAAGCCTTCATATTTAGTAAATAACCATTATACAAACTAAATATTTAAAAGTGAATTTGTAAAAAAAAGCATCATAAATTTTTAAAAGAGTTCAATATATTTTTTTTAACTTTCTCTCTATTTTCATTAATATTTTGATTATTGAAGATAGCAAAGGAGCTATTTAAAATACCTTCTACAACCTCTTTTTCTTTAATAATTTTATTTAATAATTCGATATCTGGTTTTACTAAACAAATGCTTGCTTGATGTAGATACCCATTTTTTTTTCTTCTTTGCGCTGCACCTAAAATTTTCTTATTTTTATATATAAGATCGAATTTGGTAGGTTTAGCCATACAAAAATTATCAAGGATGGTATTTTTATTTTTAATTTCTTCTTTTAAAAAGAAGCTTTTATTTAAAAATTCATCGATTGCATTTAGAGTTAAATTATTGACAAACTCATAATTTTTTAAAGGATCTAAAAAAAAACTTTTATGATTTCTAGGCATTAAAAATGAAAAAGCAATATCCCAAATATGAAATACTATCCCACCACCTGTTGGTCTTTTAGCAAAATCAATATCAAAATCATTTAAAATATTTAAGTTAATATACTTTTCAATGTTTATAAAATGACCAAAAGTAAAAGATTTTTTCTCAAATTCATAAAAATGTAAAATAGATTTATCTTTTAAATTATTTAATAATTCAAGATCAATTTGCATATTTTTTTTAGCGCTATTTTCTTTAGTATCAATTATTTTAATCATTTTAATCTTAATTTTTTCTTAAATTTTAAAAAATATGTATTTGTGAGTAAAGAAATATTATTATCATCCAATATTTAGATCTATACCTCTTATTATAAATAATTTATATGAGTTTCTTTTTAAAAATAAATTATTTGTTAAATTTACAAAAAATAAAAATAGATATACAATGAAATTTGGTAATCAAATTATAAACAAGGTTAATTTTCATGTTTGATAAATTTACAAATAGAGCAAAGCAAGTTATAAAACTGGCTAAAAAAGAGTCTCAAAGACTAAATCATAACTACTTAGGAACAGAGCATATCTTGCTAGGTCTTCTAAAATTAGGTCAAGGAATAGCTGTAAACGTCCTTAGAAACATGAATTTAAGCTACGATACAATTAGAACTGAAGTTGAAAAAATTGTAGGGTTTGGACCTGAAGCTCAAGTATATGCAGATCCGGCACTTACAGCTAAAGTGAAAAAAGTTTTTGAATATGCAAACGAAGAAGCTTTAAATTTAAATCATAATTATGTTGGTACAGAGCATTTATTACTTGCACTTTTAAGACAAAATGATGGTGTAGCGAGTCAAGTATTAGAAAACATGCAAGTAGACTTAAAAGAAATTAGAAAAGAAATATTAAAAGAACTTGAAACATTCAATTTACAACTTCCACCTATGAACACATCTTCTCAATCTAGTTCTTCTTCTCAAAAAGCTTCTAATTCATCAGCTGAAAAAATGCCTGCTTTAAAAGCTTATGGTCATGATTTAACTGAGCTTGCTAAAGAAAAGAAAATGGATCCTGTAATTGGAAGAAAAAAAGAGATAGAAAGACTAATTTTAATATTATGTAGAAGAAGAAAAAACAACCCTGTTTTAATTGGAGAAGCAGGAGTTGGTAAAACAGCGATAGTTGAAGGACTTGCTCATGCAATTGTAAATGGTGATGTTCCGGATATATTAAGAAACAAAAAACTAATTTCTCTAGATTTAACCTTGATGATTGCTGGAACTAAATATAGAGGGCAATTTGAAGAGCGAATTAAAGCTGTTATGGATGAAATTAAAAAAAATGGAAATGTTTTACTTTTCATTGACGAACTTCATACAATAGTTGGAGCTGGAGCTGCTGAGGGAGCAATTGATGCTTCTAATATATTAAAACCAATGCTTTCACGTGGAGAAATTCAATGTATTGGAGCTACAACTTTAGATGAATATAGAAAATTTATTGAAAAAGACGCAGCATTAGAGAGAAGATTCCAAAAAATTCATGTAGTACCGCCTAGCGTCATTGAATCTGAATTTATCTTAAAAGGTTTAAAATCTAAATATGAAGAGCATCATAATTGTAATTATACAGATTCTGCTATTCATGCTGCTGTAGAACTTTCTGATAGATATATTTCGGGTAGATTTTTACCAGATAAGGCAATTGATCTAATGGATGAAGCCGGAGCAAAAGCTAGAATTGAAACTATGCATCAATCTCCTGAGATAACTCAAAAAGAAACAGAAATAGATGATTTAAGACAAAAAAAAGAAAATGCTATTGGAAATCAAGAATATGAAAAAGCAGCGAAGTTAAGAGATAGTGAAAAAAAATTAAGAGAAGAACTTCAAAAAATCAAGAGAGAGAGAGAGCAAGCAAAAGAAGAGCATAAAGCAATAGTTGATGAGGAAGATGTAGCATCAATAGTAGCAAAACAAACTGGAGTTCCAATATCTAGGCTTACTCAATCAGAAATTGATAAGATCGTTCATATGGAAAAAATATTATTCAATGATATTATTGGACAAAACGATGCTGTTGAAAGAGTTTGCAGAGCAATTAAAAGATCAAGGGCAGATATAAAAGACCCTAAAAGACCTATCGGTTCATTTTTATTCTTAGGCCCAACTGGAGTTGGTAAAACACACTTAGCAAAACTTTTAGCTATTAATTTATTTGGTGGAGAAGAATCATTAATCCAAGTTGATATGTCTGAATATATGGAGAAATTTGCTGTTAGCAGAATGACAGGATCTCCTCCTGGATATGTAGGACACGAAGATGGAGGCCAATTAACAGAACAAGTAAGACAAAGACCATATAGTGTAATACTATTTGATGAAGTTGAAAAAGCTCATCCAGATATTATGAATTTACTACTTCAAATAATGGAAGAAGGTAAATTAACAGATTCTATGGGTAGAAAAATTGATTTTAAAAATACTATTATAATCATGACTTCTAATCTTGGAGCTGACTTAATTAGAAAATCTACAGAAGTTGGATTTGGAGCAAGCGGAGATAGTTTAGATTATAAATCCATGCAATCTAAAATTGAAGGTGCTGTAAAAAAACATTTCAAACCTGAATTTTTAAATAGATTAGATAATTATATTATTTTCAAAGCGCTAGATAAACAATCTTTAAAACATGTAATTGATTTAGAGTTTGTAAAACTTCAAAAACGTTTAAATAATAAGGGGATTGGTATTTCATTAGATGATAAAGCTAAAGAGTTTTTAGTAAATAAAGGATTCGATCCTTCTATGGGAGCTAGACCTCTTAGAAGAACTCTAGAGCAATATTTAGAAGATCCTCTAGCTGAAAAATTACTTTTAAATCCTGATTCTAAAGTTGATTTCAAAATCTCATCTGATAAAGATAAATTATTATTTGAAGAAACAGAAAGAAAAGAAAAAAATAAAGATAAAGAAGAAGAAAGCTCAAAAATATAAAAGTATTTTATAGAATTTAAATTTTTAAATGAAAGTTTTAATAAAATGCTTTAATTTACCTAACTTTTTCAAGTCCGGGAACACTTAATTTAGCTTCCCATTTTTTTATGTAATTTAAAAGTGAAGGCTTACTTGGGTGCTGATTAATAAACTTTAAAATCTCTTTATTTCTCGTTAAATGAGCAATTTTAGCAAGTAAATTAAGATGTCTTCTATCATCACAAGCAAATAAAAAGAAAAGTGTTTTTACAGGTTTCCCATCTAAAGCACCAAACTCAATTGGATGATTTAAATATACAGTACAAATTACATCGAAAGTTTTAGGGATTAAAAAATCTCTTGTATGAGGTACTGCAATACCATGATTCAAAGCTGTCGGCATTAAATTTTCTCTATCTAATAAAAGATCGGTTAATACATTTGAATCTAAAGATAATTTTTTAGCTATTGTTAAAACAGCTTCTTTTATTACACTTTTTTTATCTTTGGCTTTGATATTAGTAATTATACCACCATTGTGCATAGCTCTATATAAAGAATAAGCTTGAGTCCCAACTTTTTTAGATATTAATTTTTCAGCTTGATCACTTTTCAAACTAATCATTTTATTTTTATCCGAAAAAGGATTAGATTCATCGCTTATTTTCCCTCTTTTACAAGATAAAACCCAATCTTCAATTTCATTTCTTGAAAATCTATATTGATGATTTAAACGATAAGCTGGAATCTTACCTTCTTGAAGCCATCTTCTAATAGTTGTTTCTGATACATTTAAAAGATCTGCTACATCTTTAATTTTAAGATCCATTTTATCACTCCCAAAAAAGCTTAATTATATATTTTGATATCAAAAAAAATATATAAATGAAAGTTTTTTTTTTAAAAATGAATAGAAATGACTAAAATTGACTAAACAATTTTAATATGTCTTCTTTTGCTTTTAGTCTTAGAATGTTTTTTCTTAAATCAACCTCTCTAATAGCAATAGTTAATTTTGATAAAAGTTGTAGATACTCATTTTGTTTAGATTCAGGACCGCCAATCATAAAAATAATTCTAACAGGATTTTTATCAATGGATTTCCAATCAATTCCTGTTTGCTTTAGTATTCCAATAGCTATGAAAAAATCATCTAAATCATCTAATTTAGCATGAGGAATAGCAACACCCATACCGATGCCTGTAGAAATAATTTTTTCTCTTTCAATTATTGCTTGATAAAATTTATTTTTATCTTTAAAAACATTTTTTTTATCAAGAGCATCAATCATTTCAGAAATAGCTTCATTTCTGTTTTTTGATTTCAAAAAACAAATAGAAGTTTCATCTAGAAGATCACTTATTCTAGAAATATTTTTCTTTTTAAATTTGAAAAGCTCACCAATTGTAGCTTTTTTAATTTTTGCCAGTATGGCCAAAACCCATCCCCCCTCTTAAAGTAGTTGTAAGCATTTCTTTTTCTTCAAAATCTGCTATGTATATAGGCGTTAAAACAATTTGAGCAATCCTCATAAATGGCGTTATTACAAAATCATTTTCTGAATGATTTATCAAAATAACTTTTATTTCGCCTCTATAATCAGCATCAATAGTACCTGGTGTATTTAAAACAGTAATACCATGTTTATAAGCAAGACCACTTCTTGGTCTTATTTGAATTTCTAAACCATTTGGAATTTCAAGACTTATTCCCGTTGGAATTAAAGCTGTTTCATTTTTTTTTAAAACAATGTCATTTTCTATATTTGCTTTTAAATCAGCTCCGGATGCATTTAAAGATTCATATTTCGGAATACACTTTAAACTTTTTGCTTTTATAAAAATCTTTTTTCTATTCATTGTTTTGATTAACAAGTTTAGTTACTTTTTCTTTTTTATTATCTTCAGCAAATCCAAGTAATTGTTTTAATTTCGCTGGAAACCTATCTTCTGATTTTCTTATATTTTTTGTCAAAAATTTAATAAAAAAAGTAATTTTATTTTTTAAATCTTTTCTATCCACTATTAAATCTATCATCCCATTTTCTTTCACAAATTTTGATTTTTGAGCTCCTTCTGGCAATTTTTGTTTAATAGTCTGTTCAACAACCCTCGGTCCTGCAAATGCAACCAAAGCATCTGGTTCTGCAATAATTATATCTCCTAAAGATGCGAAAGATGCTGTTACCCCACCAGTTGTTGGGTTTGTTAAAATAGATATATATGGAAGTTTTTTTTCATGTAATTTTGTTAAAGCAGCTGATGTTTTAGCCATTTGCATTAAAGATAAGATAGACTCCTGCATTCTAGCTCCACCTGAAGCTGAGACAATGACTAAAGGAAGATTAGAGTCGCAAGCCTGTTCAATAATAGAAGTAATTCTCTCACCAACTACAGACCCCATAGAACCGCCCATAAAAGAAAAGTCTAAAATAGCTATAGCAGTTTCGACATCATTAATTTTACAAAGTCCTACTTTCACAGCTTCTGTACTTTGGGATTTTTCTTTTGCAATATTTAATCTATCTACATAACTTTTAGTATCAACGAACTGTAAAGAATCAATAGGGTGAATATTGTCAAATAATTCTTTGAAAGAATCTTCGTCACATAAAAGCTCAATTCTTTGTTTTAAACTTAATCTATAATGATAATTACATTTACCACAGCAATTCAAATTTTCTTTTAACTCATCTGCATGGATAAGCTCATTACAGTTTAAACATTTGATCCAGCCGCTATAACCGTCTTTCTTCTTATTTTCTACTTTAATTTTGGGTTTACTCCTGGAAAATAGGCCCATTATTTATACCTTTTTTCTATTAATTTTTCCTATTTTACCTCAATTTAGCAATTCAAACAAGATAATATAATTTTTATTTACATAAATAAATAAACTTAAATATTTTAATTAAAAATAGTAATAATAAAATTTTTATTATTATATTTTAAGTAGTTGCTTTTTTATATTTATTTTCAATTTCTTTCCAGTTTAAAATCCCCCAAAAACCTTTAATAAAACTAAGTCTATTGTTCTTATACTTAAGGTAATAAGCATGTTCCCAAACATCTACACAAAAAATAGGAATTATTTCAATAGCGCTTAAAAGATTGTGATTAGAACATGTATGCACTATTAAGTGCTTTGATTTTCTATTATATCCAAGCCAGCCCCAACCTGACCCTTGTACTACTGCTGATTTTGAATTAAACTCTTCTTGTAAATTTTCAAAAGATCCAAAATCTTTTTCAATAGCTTTATAAATGGAGCTGTTTTTATCAACTTCTCCACCACCTTTATTTTGTGGAGCTAATATTTCCCAATAAATACTATGACTGATATGTCCACCACCATTAAACTTAATAGCGCTTTGAAGTTTAACCATAGTTTCAGCATCTTTTTTTACTTCCGCTTCATGATATTTTTCTAAAGTTTCGTTTAATTTTGTAACATATGCCCTGTGGTGTTTATCATGATGAATTTCCATCATTTCCGCTGTTAAAATAGGTTCTAAGTCACCATAAGCATACGGTAAATCTGGTAATTGATATGTTGTTTGATTCATAATTATCTGCCTTCTAATTTAAATTTCAATTTATTAGCAAAACATACTTTTATTTTTTTTAGCAAGGTTATTTAAAACTATTTGAGAGCAAAATTATAAATAAAGAATACTAGAAGCTACAATAGATATTAAAGAAACTGTTATAATATATCCAAGTGAATAACTAATCACAATTACCAATCTTTCTTTATGAAGTTTTTCTGATAATCCTACCGCAGAAATTGATGCTTCGGCTCCAACCTCCATACCTAAAAGTAAAGCTCCTAAAGCAGCTATAGAAAATAAAGCAACTCCAATTACACCTGTTACTTTGGCAACAAATATTCCTGATAAAACAACTACTCCTGCAGAGAAAACAGATGATGAGCGTTTAAATAAAGTTAAATGATTGGCAAAAAAGTTTAAAATTTTAAAACCTACTAATTGAATTCTTGAAAATAAATCCAGTTTATTAATTTTAGTTTTACAATTTGGACATGAAAAATAATTTTCTTCTTTATTTTCACGAAATGCAATTTTCTCTAAACATTTTTTATGAAAAATAGAATTTTCATTTTTTTTAGTTTTGCAACAATTTGTTTGAAGTAAAGATTGATAATCATCTTTTTTCTGTAAACATACACCACATGTTCCTTGATATGTTTTACCTTCATATTTTTTTACAATACTCATACATTACTCCATTTATCTTAAAAAAAATTAAATATGAAATATATTATTAATAATTATTAATGTCTATTTTAAATTACTCAAAGCATCATTAGCAGCATTTTGTTCTGCTGTTTTTTTACAAGAACCACTGCCTTTACCTAAAGGTTCATTATTAACATAAACTTGAACAAAAAATATTTTTTCATGTTCAGGACCTTCAGCATTAATTAATTTATATTCTGGAATAGTATTATATTTTTTTTGGGCATATTCTTGAAGAGTGCTTTTATTATCCATTTTTGGATTTTTTAAAATATCCAAAAACATATCTTCAAAATGATTTAATAAAAATAGTTTTGTTTTTTCATATCCACTATCAACATATATAGCACCTATCAAAGCTTCGAGGGCGTTTGCTGAAATAGAGCTTTTTCTTTTAGCTTTTATTTCCCCTTTTGAAAGCAAAATATAATCATTTAAATTTAGTTTTTCAAAGTATATTTCACATTGAGTTGCGTTCACAATTAAAGATCTAATATGTGATAATTTACCTTCATCTGAAGAAGGTAATTTATTAAATAAAAAATCAGATATTATTAAAGAAAGCACACTATCTCCTAAAAACTCTAATCTTTCATTATCTTTTATTTTAATATCTTTATTTTCATTTAAATAAGATTTATGGATAAATGCTTCAATAAGCAAATCTTTATTTTTAAAAAAATAATTTATCTTATTTTGAATCTCATCAATATTTTTTTTTAATTTATTAAAATCAAACATATTAAATCTTCTATTGTTATTTTTTAAATTTTTTAGTATTTTAATATATATTTAATATAGATATTTTATGCCAACTTTAAATGATAATCTACTAAAATTAGAAAACAATTATTTTTTTTATCAAATAGAACAAACCCTCAAAGATTTTAAAATAAAAAATCCAAATGTTGAAATTTTGAATTTAGGAATTGGAGATACTACCCTTCCAATTGCTAAAAGTATTTATTTAGCTATTAAAGAAGCTGCTTTTGAATTAAGTGATCCAAATTCAATAAGGGGCTATGGACCTTCAACTGGTTATGATTTTTTGAAAGAAAAAATCATTGATAATGATTATAAGAATTTAGATATAAAAAAAGATGAAGTCTTCATATCTCATGGAATTAAATATTCTATTTCAAATATTATTGATCTTTTTTCTTCTAATAATACTGTAGCGATATGCGATCCTAGTTACCCTGTTTATGTTGATTCAAATAAAATGGCTAAAAGAAAAATTATTTATATGCCTGTTTTAGAAAAAAACAATTTTCAACCTCAAATCCCAACCGAAAAAAGTGATATAATTTATTTATGTTCCCCTAATAATCCAACTGGAGTTGCATTAAATTATGAAACTTTAAAAAGCTTTATAGATTATGCTAAAAAAAATAAGTCTTTAATTTTATTTGATGGAGCTTATTTTTCATTTATAAAAGATAAAAACATCCCAAAATCTATCTATGAAATCCCAAACGCTAAAGACGTAGCTGTTGAAATGAGAAGTTTTTCAAAAAATGCTGGCTTTACCTCTCTTAGATTATCTTATATGGTAATCCCTAACAATATTAAAATTGAAGATACTTGTTTAAATGATCTTTGGTTAAAATATATAAATGTAAAATTTGGTAATTTATCTTATATTATTCAAAAAGGTGCAGAAGCTATATACCAAGACAGTGGCAAAAAAGAAATTAAAGAAACTATTGATACATATATGGCAAACACCCATTTAATAAAAAAAGGATTAGAAAATTTAGGATATAAAGTTTTTGGTGGCATAAATAGCCCGTATGTATGGGTTAAAACAAAAGGCTTATCCTCCTTCGATACTTTTACTTTTTTATTAAACAAAGCTCATATAGCAACTCTTCCCGGCAGTGGTTTTGGCAGTGTTGGTGAAGGATTTATTAGATTTTCCGGATTTGCAAAAAAAGATACTATTTTAAAAGCCTTAAACAACTTAAAAAAATTATGAAATTTTTAATAAAAGATAAACAGATAAAGTTTTTTAAAGATAATGGCTTTATAGAATTTAGTGACTTTTTTTTAAATGATGAGAGAAATAATTTATTTGAAGAAATAAAACAAACTATTTCTAAAAAATTAAATACCAATATTAACAATGCTGATTCTCTAGATATTTATAAAAACTCTAGAGACCTATTTAGATCTTCTAAATTCATCAAATCCTTTGATTTAAGTAGGAACTTATCACAAATAAGCTATGCCTTAAGCAATCTAAATTCTCTTCAGTTAGCTTTTGATCAATCCTTAATTGGCAATGTCAAATCTTTTTTTAAAGATTCTTGTTCAATTAATGATTTATTTTGTTTCAAAGGTCTTGAAATTATTATTTTAATAAAATTAGATGATAGTGATTTTGAAATAAAAGATGACCTTTTATCAATAAAGCCAAACAATATAATTTTTTTAAATCCTAATAAAATAATTAATTTCAAACCATATTTTGATTATTTTTTGAATTTTTTTTTAATAGGTTATGCCAGATCAAACAACCTAATGTATATCGAAAATAAAAACGATATTAATTTACATTTAATAAAAAAAATGGGTTATGGTTTTGGGGATAATTTAAAAAACAATAATTTTCCAATAATCGCTTCTAGTTAAACTTTTGAAATTTAATTATTTAAACAAAAACTTTTTTTTATTGTAATTTTCGGTGTACAATATATGTAATCTTTTTGTATTTCTAAAAATATGAGTTTTATGGAAAAAAAGTTAAATATCAAAGCTTTTTTAGTGCCTCTTATATGCGTTGCATTAATAGTAATAAGTAATAGCCCTATTTTAACGTATATTAGTATAAAGCTAAAAGCTGATGGCATCCCTAAGTCTATTATAGGCCTAAATCATTCATTTTTTTATGGTGGTTTTGTAATTGGCTCTTTTATAGCAGAAAAATTTATAAAAAAACTTGGTTTTTCCAAAACTTTTACAATATTTACTTTGGGGTATTTATTTTCAATTATAGTTCAATCTTTATACATAAACGTATACTTTTGGTTTCCAGTTAGATTAGTTAGCGGTTTATGCATTGGATTGCTATATATTGTAATTGAAAGCTGGCTTGTTATAGATTCAACATCTTTAACAAGAGGTAGAATTTTATCTGTTTACATGTTAGTATTTTATGCTTCCCAATCTTTTTCACAAGTATTAATTAAATTTGTTAATATACATAATCTATCTCCTTTTTATTTATTTGGCAGTATTGGAGTACTTGCTTTAGTTCCAATAATTGTTTTAAAAAAACCAAAAAAAATGATGAGTGAAGAATTAGAGCATAATTTTAAACTAAAAAATTTAATTATATCGGCTCCATTTGCATCAATTAGTGCTTTTATAGCTGGATTGATACTTAGTTCAATTTATAGTTTTACCCCGATATATGCTTCTGATAACCACTTAATTCCCCATTATTTAACAGCTGCAACTATTGCTGGAGGATTTGTTTTTCAATGGCCTATTGGATTACTATCAGATAAAATTAATAGGAAAAGAGTACTTAGAATTACTGCATTATTATTATTATTTCCATCTTTAATAATGTTTTTACTTCCATATAATAAAATATTTATTTACTCCCTATCTTTTCTTATAGGCGGACTTGGATTTACAATATATCCCCTTTGCATCACGAATGCATGTGACAAAGTAAGTCCTCAAAACATCCCGTTTGCACTAGGTACTTTAGCTTTTCTTTACGGAATTGGAGCGATGTTAGGTCCTACAATAAGCGCCATATTTATGAAACACTCCTCAAGTGGAATGTATTTATTTCTTGCGTTTTGCGCCTTTTTTATTTTTTTGTTTGGATTTGTTTTTAAAAAAGATAAATGTAATTTTAATCAAAATTAATTTTATTTAAAACTTTTCTAAAAATTACTTCATAAATATACTTTTTTTTAAAAATTTTATAAGGAGCTCTCATGACTATGTTCAATCAAAAGAAAGAAAGTGAAATTGAATTATTTAAAGAAACTTTATACGATGAAACCTGGCAACAAGTAATGAAAAAAGAAAGAGTTTTATTTTCACAAAAATCTAAATATCAACAAATTGAAATTTTTGAAAATCTCTTTTTTAAAAAGGTATTAGTTTTAGACAACATCGTTCAAACAACAGAAAAAGACGAATTTATATATCATGAAATGTTAACTCATATGCCTATATTTGCACATGGTAGTGTTAATAGCGTATTGATAATTGGTGGTGGTGATGGAGGTATATTAAGAGAAGTATTAAGGCATAAATACATAAAAAAAGTAGTTATGGTAGAGATAGACTCTCTTGTAATTGATAAATGCAAAGAATTCATGCCTAGTTTATCAAATGGAGCTTTTGATAATCCAAGATCAAATGTAATCGTTCAAAATGCAATTGAATATATTAAGTCCACAAATGAAAAATTTGATTTAGTAATTTGTGATTCTACAGATCCAGTAGGACCTGGACTTGTTTTATTTTTAGAAGAGTTTTATAAAAATTGCAAAAGAGTATTAAATCCAGCAGGGATATTAGTAACTCAAAATGGAGTTCCTCTCTTTCAAAAAGATGAACTTAAAATAACTTATCAAAACAGAAAAAAAATATTTACTGAAAACTCTTATTATTTTGCACCAGTTCCGTCTTACATTGGTGGATTTATGGCCTTTGGATGGGCAAGCGACAAAAAGTATGAAGACATCCCGATTAACGTTATATTAACTAGATTTGACGCTTTAAGACTTAAAATGAAATATTATAACCCATATATACATAAAGCTAGTTTTGCTATGCCCGAATATATCAAAGAAATGCTAATATGAGTTATTTATCTCATTTGCTATATACATCATTATAGCTTTTGAGATAATTTCATTTTTATTACTTTTCAAATTTTTAATATTTTTATTAGCTATTTGAAAAACATTTTGTTCTATTTTTTTTTGGATATTTTGATTTAGGTTATTAAATATAAAATCAATATTACTATTCGATACATACATAAAATTTTTAGCTATTTCTATTAATTTATTGAATTCTTCCAACTTTTTTTTAATAACTTTTTGCTTATCTTTATTTTTTTTGGTCTCTAAAATTGCTCTATGAGAAAAAGAGTCTTTATTTTCATCCAACTCTTCTACAATTGGAAATTCCACTCTAAAGTGAATATCATCAAGTTTATTTTTAGCTCTTAAAAACATTGTATCAATATATTTTTGATTAAAAGCTCTAATATGTAATAAATCATCATATTTTTGATCTAATATATCTAAACACTTTTCAATATTTTCATAACTTAAATGCTCAAAACTTATGGTTAATATATCAATTGCAAGTAACAGTTTATGTATTTCTTCTAATAAAATTTCATCATCAATAATTCTTATATTTTCTAACTCTTCTATTTTTTCATATGTTTGTAAAATTTGTTTATTAATTTTTTCATTTACAACAGATTTTTTAATTTTATTTGAAACAAACCTTATTTGATTAAGCTCATCTTGAATATTTATAATTTGATGCGAATTTAAAAGATATTTACTATCTAAAAAATTATTAATATCATTTAAAAAATAAAATGCATTATTTATATTATTTAAATAATTCATAATACCTCTTTTATTAAAATTATTATTTTTATGAGGAGATGAATATTTAATTCGAGGAATAATTACTTCTATTTACCATTTCCCCTGGCTTAATTATAACATAGAATACAAGAAAAGTCAAAAACAATAATTATAAAAAAGTTGTTAATTGTAATTAAATGTTATTTTTTATAATAATTAATTAAATTAATCTTTGAAGAATTGCATCAACAGTGAAACCAAAAACTTCTTTTAAATCTTCAATAGGAGCAGAAATACCAAAGCTATCTACTGAAATTGAAATGCCATCTAAACCAATAAATTTTTCCCGTCCACAATCACAAGCTGCTTCAACCGATACTTTTTTTCCAAGATCGCCTTTTAAAATAGAATCTTTGTATTCTTTAGGTTGTTTATCAAAAAGCTCAAAAGAAGGAACTGAGACAACTCTTACATCTTTATCCATTTTAGTTAAACTTTTAGCAACTTCAAGAGCGAGCGATACTTCAGATCCAGATGCAAAAATAGTAAAGTCTGCTTTTTTATTTTCTTTTTTTATAATGTAGGCACCTTTTGAAAGTCCTTTTTCATATGAAATATTAGTAACATCTAAATTCGCAAGGCTTTGTCTAGAGAGTATCAAAGCACTAGGCCCTTTGTAATTTAGAGATGCCAGCCAAGCCATTTTAACTTCATTACTATCACATGGTCTAATCACATGTAAATTCGGCATAGCACGAAGAGAGGCAATTTGCTCTACAGCTTGATGAGTTGGGCCATCTTCCCCTAAAAAAATAGAATCATGAGTAAACTGATAAATTACTTGAAGTTTTGTTAAAGAAGCTAGTCTGATTGCATTTCTCATATAATCTGAAAAAACTAAAAAAGTAGCAGCGATTGGAATGAAAAAATCAAATAGAGCTAGACCATTAGATATAGTTCCCATAGCAAATTCTCTTACCCCGTATTTAATATTTCTTCCTTTGAAATTATCATGAGAAATTTGCTTGAATTTATTAATAAATGACTTATCAGAAGAAGATAAATCGGCAGATCCTGAATATAAAAAAGGTAAAACATCTGCTAAATAATTTATGCAAATGCCTGAAGTTTCTCTAGAAGCTATTGGATTTTTCATTTCTATTTTTTTTAAATCATCTTCTAGATCAACTGGAAGAGTTTTGTTTTGCATTTTTTTAAACTCTTCAAATAAAGAAGGATTTTCATTAGCCCAAGTGCTGAACATCTCATTCCAATTTTCTTCTATTTTTTTCTCTTTTTCCAACTTTCTATTAAAATAATCATAAACACTTTGAGCGACATAGAATTTATCTTCTGGAAGATTAAGTGCTTGTTTTGTTGCTTTTACTTCATCTTCACCAAGTGGAGAACCATGAACTTTATGTGTTCCAGCTTTATGAGGAGAGCCTTTACCAATTATGGTATTTGCAACGATTAAAGTAGGTCTTTCCTGTCTTTGTTTAACTTCAGAGAAAACAGCATCAATAGCATCCAAATCATGACCATCTATTTCAAATACATCCCATCCATAAGCTCTGTATCTAGCTTTAGTATCTTCTGATGTGCTTTCGCAAAGAGGTCCGTCTAAAGTGATTTTATTTGAATCATATATTAAAATTAAATTATCTAAACATAAATGAGCAGCTAAAGATGAAGCTTCGCTAGCAGCTCCTTCCATCATACAACCATCGCCTGCAAGACAGTAAATCTTTGAATTGAATAAATTATATTTTTCATTATTAAATTTTTCTTTTAAAATTTTTTGTCCAATAGCCATACCAACAGCGTTTCCGATTCCATGTCCTAAGGGTCCAGTTGTAGCTTCGACACCTTCTGTTACATAAGCTTCAGGATGACCTGGGGTTTTTGCATGAAGCTGTCTAAATCTTTTTATCTCTTCAATTGAAAGATTGAATCCTGACAAGTGAAGAGCTGAATATAACAACATAGATCCATGACCTGCTGATAAAACAAATCTATCTCTATTAAGCCAAGTAGAATTTTTAGGATAATGATTTAAAGCAACTCCATATAAGTAAGCTGCAAGTTCAGCGCAACCAAGGGGAAGACCAGGATGTCCTGATTTTGCTTTTTCTATAGCTTCTATAGAAAGAGATCTAATTGTATCTGCAATTTTTTTTAGATTGGATTTTAATTCTATATCCATTGATTGAACCCTTAAAATTTAATATTTAAAACTAAAATATTTTTATATCTAAAGAATAAAAATTCAAGGAAAATAAAAAAAGTTTAGATAAAAAAAATTATAAAAGTAATTATATTTTTAAACCTTATTAATAATTTGACTTTACTAAGTATTTAAGCTAAATTATATAAGTTAAATTTATAAAATACTTATTTGAGGGAATCAATGATATCCAATGATATAAGAACTGGCTTTTTAAATTATTTTAAAAAAAACTCCCATAAATTAGTTCCATCATCCCCTGTTTTCCCACATGATGACCCAACTCTTTTATTTATAAATGCTGGAATGAATCAATTCAAAGATGTTTTTTTAGGAATAAGAAAAAGACCTTATACAAAAGCAACTTCCTCACAAAAATGTATAAGAGCTGGCGGAAAACATAATGATTTAGAAAACGTTGGATTTACAAAAAGACATTTAACTTTTTTTGAAATGCTAGGAAACTTTTCTTTTGGAGATTATTTTAAAAAAGAAGCTATAGCTTTTGCTTTTGATGTTACTAAAAATGTTTTTGGATTTGATATGGATAAAGTTTGGGTTTCTGTATACAAAGATGATGATGATTCATTTGCCCTTTGGGAAAAATATATCCCTAAAAATAGAATTGTAAAAATGGGTAAAGAAGATAACTTTTGGGCTATGGGTGATACTGGTCCATGTGGTCCTTGCTCTGAGTTATACTACGATCTAGGAGATAAAATTTCAGATGCTAAATCACCCGCTGATGATATCTCTGGGGATAGATATCTAGAATTTTGGAATTTAGTATTTATGCAATACAATCAACAAGAAGATGGATCTATGATTCCTCTTCCTAAACCATGTGTTGATACAGGAGCTGGATTAGAGCGAGTGATTGCTTTAAAAATGGGTGTAGACAATATATTTCATATAGATATTTTTCAAGAAATAATTAAAGAAATAGAAAAAATTTCTAATAAAAAATACGACAAAAACAACATTGAAACTTACCCTGCTTTTCATGTTATTGCAGATCATATACGTACTTTAGCATTTTCAATAGCTGATGGAATAATGCCTTCAAATGTTGATAAAGGCTATGTTATTAGAAAAATTTTAAGAAGGGCTTTTAGATATGGCAAAATACTTGGCTTAAACAAACCTTTTTTAGCAAAACTACTTCCAACAGTAATCCATGTTATGGGAGATTCTTTTGAAGAGCTTAAAATAAATGAAAAAAGAACAAAAGAAATAATTACTTTAGAAGAAGAGTCTTTTATTAAGAACTTAGAGCGTGGTGGAAATATTTTAAATGACATTATAAAAAATGCAAAAAATGATAATAAAATCATTAAAGGTGAAGATGCCTTTAAATTAAAAGACACTTATGGTTTTCCAGTTGAAGAGGTTCTTTTAATTGCAAAAGATGAGCATTTACAAGTAGATCTAAAAACTTTTAATAAATTAGAAGAAGAAGCAAAAGAAAGATCCAGAAGCGCTATGGACAAAGTTTCTCAAAGATTCGATGAAAATTTCTTTTCTGATTTTTCTAAAACCCACCCTCCAACAATATTTGTAGGTCATCATGACTATGAGTGTGAATCAAAAATTATATCGATAATTAAAGGTGATCATTTTACAGATGAATTAAAAGAAAATGAACTGGGAATACTTGTATTAGACAAAACTTCTTTTTATGCAGAAAAAGGCGGTCAAATTGGTGATAGTGGCGTTATTTCTTTTGGAAATGATGAATTTATAGTAAAAGATACTCAAGAACCTTTTCCTGGAGTTATTACTCACATAGGAAAAGTAAAAAAAGGATCCTTTACAAAACAAAAAAAGATCCTTGCTAAAATAAACATTGAAAAAAGAAAAAACATAGAAAGAAACCACTCAGCTACTCACCTTCTTCACTATGCACTTCAAAAAGTATTAGGAGAGCATATAAAGCAAAAGGGATCTTTAGTAGATGATACAAGGCTTAGATTTGATTTTGATCATCACAAAGCACTTTCAAAAAAAGAAATTAGAGAAATAGAACGACTTATAAATAAAAAAATTAGAGAAAACATAAAAGTAAGTGACTATGAAATCTCTTATGAAGACGCTCAAATGGATAAATCAATAAAACAGTTTTTTGGTGAAAAATATTTTGATAAAGTAAGAGTAATTGATATGGAATTTTCTAAAGAGCTTTGTGGTGGATCTCACACAAAACACACAGGAGAGCTCGGATATTTTAGAATCTTCAAAGAAAGTTCAATCGCAGCAGGAATAAGAAGAATAGAAGCTGTAAGTGCATCTTACGCTGAAGATTTTGTATATGATTCAGAAGATTTAATTGAAAGTATAGCAAATACCTTAAAAGTTCCAACTCCTAAATTAGAAGAAAAAATACAAAGCATTACTCAAGAGATAAAAGATCTTCAAAAAGAATTGAAAAGTTTTAAAAAATTAAAATCAAAAGAGTTAATAAAAAATCTAATAGATAAAAAACAAAAAGTTGGCAAATTTGATATAGTCTTTGAAGAGATTGAAATGGACCCAAAAGAACTTATCTCTTTTACAAGCGATGTTATGAATACATTAAAATCTGGTATTGTAGTACTTGCTACAAAATTAGATTCTAAATGTCAATTTGCTATTCAAGTAGCCAATGATGCTATAGAAAATAATATATTTGCAAATGATCTTATAAAAACAATAGCTCCCTTAATTCAAGGTGGTGGTGGTGGTAAAAAAGATCAAGCTCAAGCTGGTGGAAAAGATAATACTAAAATAAAAGATGCATTTGAAGCTTTAAAAACCCATCTTGAAAGCACGTGAAAAATTACTTAGATAAAAGTTCTTTATTAAACTCTATTATAGATAATGCTTTAAAGCAGCCCTCTATTTTATTAGATAACGTAATTGATTCTATTAGATCTACTTTTCTAATAAAACTTTTTGAAAAAACAAATAAAGATATTTTAATAATAACATCTGGTGTTAGAAAAGATCTTTTATTTCATCAAATTTTTTCATTTTTAAAAGATAATATTTTAGAGTTTCCTTCTTTAGAAGTTCTTCCTCATGAAGATTTAGCTCCCTCTATTGATATTGTTGGGAAAAGATATGAAGTTTTAAATGAATTAATTAATAAAAAAGATAAAAAAATAGTTTTATCACCGTTAGATAGCACTCTTCAAAAAATTCTTTCAAAAAAAGATTCTAAAAAAAACTTTTATAAAATAAATGTAAATGATTCTTTCGACTATGAAACATTTATAGAAATACTAAACTTTTTAGGTTATGTAAGAGCCTCTGTAGTATCTGATAAAAAAGAATATGCTATTAGAGGTGGAATTATAGATTTTTACTCTACATCCTCTTTCCATCCCTTTAGAATTGAATTTTTTGATGACAAAATAGAAAGCATTAGAACTTTTGATGTAGCAACGCAAAAATCTATTGAAAAAGCATCTACTTGTTTTTTAGCTCCTGCAAATGAAGATAACCTTTTAAAAGATAAAAAACTTACTTCTACAATATTAGATTATTTAGATGATCCAATAATAATATTTGATGATGTAGCGCATATTGAAGATACTATTGTTTCATTTAATAAATTAAATCCAACGTCTTTTCATTTTTTTTCTTTTGATGATTTTTTTAATAAAGTAGAAAAAAATAATAAAATTTATTTTTCTGATAAAAAAATTGAAGAGCTCTCTGAAGTTAAATATTTAGAAAAAAATAAAAATTTTGAAAAGATAGAATTTGAATTTTTTAATAAAAAAATAATTTCTTATAAATACTTTTCATTTTTTTCATCTTATAGTGATTTTTTAGGAATTGATAATTTAAATATTTTTGAAATGATCCCTCTTTTTGTTCAAAAAAGAGCAAAAATAGTTTTTTTATCTTCAAATAAATTTGAAGAAAAACATATTAAAGAACTACTGAATAAAAACCATATTCCCTCTGAAAATTTTCATTTTGAAAGAGGTTATTTAAATAGTGGTTTTGTGTTTCCAGATATATTTTTGGTAATCATTCCTTACTTTGAAATTACAAAAAGAAAAAGTATTAGAAGACAAAAATGGAGAGATTCAACTCAAGCCCCCCTTGCTGAATTTCATCATTTAAAACCAAATGATTTAGTAGTTCATGCTAATAGTGGTATTGGAAAATACTTAGGCTGTGAAAAACATACAGATCATTTGGGTCAAGAAAGTGAATTTTTAATAATAGAATACAAAGAATCTTCCAAACTATACGTCCCCCTATCTCAAGCTCATTTGGTAACTAGATATATTGGAGCGCACGATGATAAACCTGATCTTAATATTTTAGGATCAACAAAATGGCAAAAAACAAAAAATTTAGCTCAAAAACAAATAATAGGTTACGCTTCAGATCTACTTGAAAGGCAAGCTAAAAGAGAAGTTGAAAAAGGCTTTATTTTCCCAAAAGATTCAGATGAACTACTTATTTTCGAAATGGACTTTCCATATGTTGAAACAATAGATCAATTAAACGCAATAAATGAGATTAAACTGGATATGACCTCTATAAAACCAATGGATAGACTTATTTGCGGAGATGTAGGATATGGTAAAACAGAAGTTTGCATGAGAGCTGCTTTTAAATCAGCATATGACGGTAAAAAACAAGTTGCAGTTTTAGTTCCAACTACTATTTTAGCATCTCAACATTATGAGAGTTTTAAAGAGAGGATGGCATCTTTTCCAATAACTATAGACATGGTCTCTAGATTTAAAACTGCAAAAGAAAATAAAAAAACTATAGAAGATGTCAAAGAAGGAAAAATTGATATATTAATTGGCACCCATAGAATCTTATCAAAAGATGTAATTTTTAAAGATATTGGGCTTTTAATAATAGATGAAGAGCAAAGATTTGGAGTAAAAGCAAAAGAGCATTTAAAAAAGTTTAAAGCAAATCTAGATACAATAACAATGTCAGCTACTCCAATTCCAAGAACTCTTTACATGTCTCTAATAAAAATAAAAGACATGTCAGTAATAAATACTCCCCCACAAGATAGACTGCCTATTAAAACTGTAATAGCACAAAATGATGATACTATTATAAAAAATGCTATTTTAAGAGAACTAGCTAGAGAAGGACAAATATTTTTTATACATAATAGAGTAGAGTCTATTTATGGTAGAAAAGATCATATTCAAAAATTAGTTCCAAATGCCAAAATGGCTATAGCACATGGTCAATTATCAAGCGATGAAATCGATGAAATTTTTCATAATTTTAAAAATGGAAAAATAGATGTGTTATTTGCAACAACTATAGTTGAAAATGGGATAGATATCCCAAATGCTAATACAATACTTATTGATAGAGCAGATACTTTTGGTCTTTCTGATTTACATCAATTAAGAGGTAGAGTTGGTAGATGGAATAGATCAGCTTTTGCATATTTTATAACCCCTAAAAATAAAGAAGTATCAGAAGTCGCAAAGAAAAGACTCAATGCCCTTATGCAATCCTCCGGATATGGCTCAGGCATGAAAATAGCTATGAGAGATTTAGAAATAAGAGGAGCTGGGGATATTTTAGGGATTAAACAATCAGGACAAATAGCATCTATTGGTTTTCATCTATATTGCAAACTTCTTAAAAAAACAATAGCGGCCTTAAAAAACAAAAAACAAATTTCATTTATCGATACTAAAATGGAATTTAACTACAGTGCTAAAATTCCAGAAAGCTACCTTTCAGAATCAAATTTAAGAATGGAAATTTACTATAGACTATCTGAAACTTCCAAGTATATTGAAGTAGAAGAAATGTCAAAAGAATTAGTAGATAGATTTGGAAAATTACCAATTGAAGTTTTATATTTACTGTCACTTACAAAAATTAGAATTTATGCGAATGAAAACAATTTTACTCTTTTAAAATTCGGGAAATTCACATTATATGTTGAAAAATTCTTTAGAAATAAAAAAATAACAAAAACCTTTCCTTTCCCTAGTAATTTTGAAAATCCAAATCAACTATTTGAAATAACTATTCAAACTTTAGAACAAATAAAATAATTTCATAATATTTTCTTTTTAAAATATCTTAAAAAATCATTTACATATTTAAAAAAAACTTATATTATTCTTCATAATATAAGTTATTTTTTTAAAATAAATACTTTAATCATTGAACTTCTAATAGTCTTTTGTAAATAAACTTTGTTTAATTAATAAGGATCTTAATATGGCAGCAGCAGCAGTATCATTTTTTATAACAACGCCTCCCAAACCTCAAGTAGAAATTGAATATAGTGACTTTGATAAATTAATGGATCAATTTTTAACGCAGTTTCAAACCCAACCACCTTCTGAAGGGGATGTTTTAATTGATAAATATCTTTTCAACCAATCTGATAATCCTATGTTACTTATTAAAGGAGACATTCACGGAGATAACAAAGGTTTAATAAAATATTTAAATACCCTTGTTGACAAAGGCTATTTAATTGAAGTTGATAATAGCTATAAAATTCATCCAAATTATAAAGATAAAATTGTAATAGTATTTCTAGGAGATTATATTGATAGAGGAGCAAATAGCATTGGAGTTTTACAAACTCTATTGAAATTAAAAATACAAAATCCTCAAGAAGTTTTATTATTAAGAGGAAATCATGAAAGCATTCTTTCTATAGTTGGTTATCAACAACAGCTAGAAACTAGACAATACTCCTGGGATAGGATTTGGGATCCCATGCAAAATGAATTTTATAAAAAAGAAGGTTTTATTAATAAATTAGATAGATGTTTTTCATTATTTTCTTCGTGTGCCTACGTAGGTATACATGAACAACATCAAACTAAATATTCATTTTTAGCCCATGCAGGTGTAGATTATAGATTATCTACAGCTAAACTTTTAAATTTTTTAAATGACCCTATGAAAAAATCTGAGCTTTTTTCTAAAGATGATTTTCATGATGGTGTAGACATTGATTTACAAAAAAACGTCACGGATATTTTATCTCAAATAAATCCAAGTTCTAATTTTTATGAAGATTTAAAACAAATTTTAAGTAAACTTTTAGATCAAATTGAAGAAACAGATTTTATAAAATTTAATGCTCATATAAAAAAAGAATTTCAAATTATTCCAGCGATTCCTATTTCTCATGTAAATAAAATAGATCTTTTGGAAAAATCCAAATTATATTTTACAGCTTTTTCTATTAATTTGATATTTAGCAATGAGTATTATCAAAGAGCTTTTCAATCCGTAAAAAAGTATGATATATCTTTATTTTCTTGGAATGATTCCTTTAAAGATGCATATCTTAGATTATATCCAATACATTCATATCCAGAAATAAATACAGAAAGTTATTTTCATATGTTAAGTTCTTTACAAAAAAAAGATCAAAAACCTTTTAAAGTTTCAGCAATAAAGCTAGCTCATACGCATAATCCATTCCACTTCAGATCCATTAGGGGTGAAAAAAATTATCTAACAATTTTTCCTTGGGAAAACACAGCGTGTGTTCATAGAATAGAAAATGCTGCCTCAATGAGACATCCCATTGAAGTAATAAAAGTTTAAAATAAAATATTACAAAAAAAATTAATAATTATTCATCGATTTGATTTCTATGGTAAGAGCCTTTTACAGATTTTTTTTGCATTTCATTTGCTTTTTTTAAGATTTTAATGCCTTTTTCAACATGATCTTTTGTATATTTTTCAAAAACATCTTCTGATGATTTTTTTGTTTTAATCCCTTCTTCATTTAATGGGAGATCTGAAATTAACAAAAGAGCTCCTAGAGTAAACTTTCTTTTATATGAAGCTATAAAAAGTGTTGCACACTCCATCTCTATACCTTGAGCTTTTGAAGATTTAAGACTTTCTTTAAACACCTCATTAAATTCCCAAAATCTCATATTAGTAGTATATGTAATACCAATATGATAATTTGTTTTTTCTTCTTCTAAAATTTCAGTCACAGCTTTTTGCATTAAAAAATTTGCAAGAGATGGCACTTCAGCTGGGAAATAATAATCTGACGTCCCCTCACCTCTAATAGATGCTACAGGAACTAAATATTCTCCAATTTTATATCTTCTTCTAAGACCACCACACATACCAAGTAAAACAGCTGATTTTATTGGTAAAAAAGAGCATATATCAACAACTAGGGCTGCTGCTGGAGATCCTATTTTAAAATCTAAAATAGAGACTTTATCTTCAATTGAATGAGCTACTTTAAAAGCAGACCCTTCATGAATTTTAACATTTCTAGATTTAGCAAAATACTCTACATATCTAGGAAAATTTGTAATAATTAAATTTTGCTGAAAATCACTTGAATTTGACCCTGAATATCTCTCCAAAATATCAAGCGCTACTTTTTTCTCTAATTCACTCATATTATTAATATTTTTATTCTATATGGTAACAATAAGTATAAAATAATAAAAAGTAAAGTTTGAAATATATATATAAATCGATAAAAATGTATAGCAATGAATTTAAAATAAGGAAAAAAATTAATGTCCCAAGCATCAACTAATGAAATAAGAGCTGGAATGAAAGTTGAAATAGATAACTATCCATATCTTGTAATTTCAAATGAATTTGTAAAACCTGGAAAAGGTCAAGCTTTCAATAGAATAAAAGTAAAAAATTATTTTACATCCAAAGTTTTAGAAAAGACATATAAAAGTGGTGAAAAATTAGAACTTGCAGATATTGAAGAGACAAGAAAAAGACTTTTATATTTAGAGCAGGATTCATGTGTTTTTATGGATGATGAAACTTTTGAGCAATTATCTGTTGGTTTTGATGTTTTAAAAGATAATAAAAAATGGCTTAAAGATGATACTATATATGATTTAGTTTTATACAAAGGGGCTGTAATCGATTTAATCCCACCTACTTTTATGGAATTTAAAATTACAGAAACAATGCCTGGAGTTAGAGGAGATACAGCGTCTGGCAGAGTAATGAAGCCAGCTACTCTAGAAACAGGAGCCGAAATTCAAGTTCCAATATTTGTTGATGAAAATGAAGTTATTAAAGTAGATACAAGAACATCAGAATATGTATCTAGAGTCTAAATCTAATATTTTAAAAGATAGATCGAACATGCTAAAAAAAGTTCGATCTTTTTTTTATAAAAAAAATATTATAGAAGTTGATCCTCCGCATATTTTAAAACACCCCTCAATCGATCAATATATTGAACCTATTGAATGCCTTCCAAAAAATGATGAAACTTTTTACCTGCATACATCTCCTGAATATATGATGAAAAGACTTTTATCATTTAGCTTAGAGGATATGTTTTTTTTAGGACATGTTTATAGAAAAGATGAAATTGGAGAAAAACACAACTTTGAATTTACAATGATTGAGTGGTATAGAAAAAATATATCTTTTGAAAACTTTTTAAAAGATATATTTTCAGTAGTTAAACTTTTTATTGATATAAAAAATATAAAAAAATTAAGTTACAGAAATATATTTTTAGAAATCACAAACCTTGATTTTATAGAATGCAAAAAAAATGATCTTATAAATTATTTAAAAAATAAAAAAATAGATTTTGATAAATTAGAAAAAAGTTTTGATGATCTTTTAAATATAATTTTCACAGAAGTTATAGAAAAAAACTTTTTAAAAGATACTCTTTATATAATTTATGATTATCCTTCCTCTCAAGCAATGCTTTCTAAAACACACCAAATAGAAAATATAGAATATGCTAAAAGATTTGAAATATATTATAATTCATACGAACTTGGTAATGGATTTCATGAATTAAATGATGAAATAGTTCAAAGAAAAAGATTTGTTGAAATAAATAAAAAAAGAGATAAAAAACTTCCGTTAGATGAAAAATTTTTATCTTCTTTAAATCACTTAGAAGACTGTTATGGAATTGCAATAGGTTTTGATAGACTTATGATGCTAAGGCATAATAAAAAAAATATAAATGATGTAATTTCAATTTCTTTTAATGATTTATAAAATATTTTGATTTCTAAAAAAATCTTTGTTATTAACTAATATAAGAAGGTAATAAAAATTAGGAGAATAAAATGCCAGTTAATTTAAAAGGGAGACATTTTTTAACTTTAAAAGATTTTACTCCACAAGAGATAAGATACTTACTTGATTTATCTCATGACTTAAAAGCAAAATTAAGATCTGGAATTAAAGGAAATTTACTTGATAGAAAAAATATAGTTTTAATTTTTGACAAAACGTCTACAAGAACAAGATGCGCTTTTGAAACAGCTGTTGGCCATGAAGGTGGTAACGTAACATACTTAACAGGCTCACAAATGGGTAAAAAAGAGTCTATTGAAGATACAGCCAAAGTACTTGGCCGATATTATAATGGAATAGAATATAGAGGCTTTAAACAAAGCTTAGTGAATGAGCTTGCTAAATACGCTGGAGTTCCAATTTGGAATGGTCTTACAGATGAATATCACCCAACACAAATACTTGCTGATCTTTTAACAATTGAAGAGCATTTTAAAAAACCTCTTCATCATATGAAATTAGTTTTTGTTGGAGATGCTAGAAATAACATGGGAAACTCTTGGATGATAGGCTGCGCTAAAATGGGAATGCATTTTGTAGCATTAGCTCCAAAATCACTTTGGCCTGATAAAAAATTAGTAGAACAAATGAAAGAAATTGCAAAAGAAACAGGCGCTAAAATAGAACTTTCTTCAAATATTGAAACAGCTGTAAAAAATGCTGATGTAATTTATACAGACGTTTGGGTTTCTATGGGAGAAGAGAAAAAGTTTGCAGAAAGAATAAAACTTTTAAAAGCATATCAAGTGAATATGAAAATGTTAAAACTTACAAAAAATCCACATGTAAGATTCATGCATTGCTTGCCAGCTTTTCATGATTTAAAAACAGAAGTTGGTAAAGACATCCATAAAAAATTTGGTTTAAAAGAAATGGAAGTGAGTGATGAAGTATTTAGATCAAGACACTCTATAGTTTTTGATGGAGCTGAAAATAGACTACATACAATTAAAGCTATAATGGTAGCAACAGCTGGAAATCTTTAATTAAAAAAGCTCATAGTTTTGCTATGAGCTTTTAATTTCTCTATTGTAAAAAATCTCATAAAAATCTTATAATTTTTCTTATTCAATTTTTTTAAAGTTTATGAATTACTCTCAATTAATCGAAAGAAGACGATACTTTACAAATTTATTAAACAGTAGAGAAACTAAAGCAGAAATAAATTATGTTTCTTTACAAATTAATACTCTTGCTCAAAAGATTTTAAGTGATAATAACATTTCAAATTTTTCTTTTGATCCACTTAGCTTAAGTGTTTTATTGTTGAAACAAATAATTATTTTAAGATTTAATAAAAGAGATATTGAAATTCCCAAAAATCCTAATTCAGATTCAGATATAGATTCACTTCTAAATTATATAATTCATAAAAAATCTTTAGAAAGGTTTCTAAAACATCAACAAAAAAAAGAGTTTTTAGAAAAATTAAAAAATATTTCTTTAGTTTCTCTATTTATAACAACACTATCTTTATTAATATTTACTTTTTATAATAAAAGACATCAAAGATAGCTTTAATCTTTTGTAATTATAGTACCTGTTTTTCCATTAAGGGCCTCTAGTGCTTTTTCCAAAGATGTAATAATAGATTTTTTACCACCCATTTCAACAAATCTAATAGCAGCTTCAACTTTAGGTCCCATAGATCCTTTTCCAAATTGATCTTCAGCTAAATATTTTTTAGCTTCTGTTATAGTTATATTATGAAGAGCTTCTTGATTGGGTTTATGGAAATTAATATATGCTTTTTCAACATCTGTTAAAATCATTAAAACATCTGCTTTTATGGTTTTTGCTAGCACACACGCTGTTCTATCTTTATCGATAACAGCTTCTACACCCTCTAACATATTATTTTCATGTTTGATAACTGGTATACCACCACCACCACAAGCGATTACTATTACGTTATCTTCGAATAGTTTTTTTATAGAAAATTCTTCAACAATACCTATTGGCTCAGGTGATGGAACGCATCTTCTATACCCTTTGCCAATTTGTTCCATCATAGTCCAATTATTTTCTTTTGCAAGTTTTTCTGATTGTTCTTTTGTGTAATATGGCCCTACTGGCTTTGATGGATTTTTAAAAGCATTGTCATTTTTATCAACTAGAACTTGGGTTAAAAGAGTTACAACTTTGATATCATGAGATCCTTTTTGGATTTCATTAAAAGTTAATCTTTGCAACATATATCCAATAAAACCTTGAGACATAGCTCCACAAACATCAAGAGGCATAGATGGAATTTTATCTTTACTATATTCATTTTGAAGTAAGATATTTCCAACTTGAGGTCCATTACCGTGAGTTACAGCAATTGAATACCCTTCTTTTATCATATTTAAAAAATGAATAGCAGTTTCATCAACATGTTTTAACTGTTCTTCTAATGTCCCCTTTTCTCCTGCTCTGAGTAGTGCATTACCACCAAGAGCTATTACTACTTTTTCACTCATCCTTCACCTCTTTCAAGAGCGCATGTCATACAATGCGCTGCACCATAACCACCTGTTAAATTAGGTATATTTATAGGATAAGCATCAATTCCAAGTTTATAAATCTCTTTTTTATGAGGGAAAAATTGACCTTCATTTTTTAAGTCCTCATAGTCTTTTTCTGCTTGAGCTAAAAGCTTGGAATATCTTTTTGGATCATTTTTAGTAATGTTTTTTAAATTGTTTAAAACTTTTTTAGCATTTCTCTCTGATTCTACAGCTAAAATTTGTCCATCTTTTATGCATAAAAAGTTTGATGCATAGCACATTTGCTCTAACGTTGTAACACTTATTACATCAAAACCTTTTTTCTTTATATAATCATACAAAGTAATTTTATCATTTGTTTTTTTAAATTTACTGCCCTCATTTTTATAGATATCTACCATTGCATTTTTTATTAGAATTTCACATCCTACAACAACGTTTGAAGATGCTACATTAAAGTAAGTATCTAAATGCATATTTATCATTGGATCTGGTTTATCTGATTCAACAAGTGGATGCATTGGTTGATGAACAACTCCTATTTCTTCATAATCCATTTTTAAACTTAAAAGTTGATCGATTGCATCTTGATTTGTTCTATCACCTATTCCAACAAGTGCAAATTTTCCAAATGGAATAAACTCCCCACCTTCAATTGTTCCTGGCTCTTTTATCTCATGTAAAAGTTTTGTTTTCATCACCTTTTCCCAGAAGAATTTTAATAAAACACCCTCTCCTCTTCTTGATGGTTTGGCCATTCTACATAAAACAATTCCACCATCAGTCATAAACTGCTGATCTCTCATAAAAAATAAGTTAGCAAGAGTTTGTTTTTTAGTAATATTTAAATGAATATTTCTAGATCCTTTTGCTACTTCAAAATTTAAAGTAGGTTTAACTAATAAAATATTAAAAAAATGTTCCATATCTAAAAATGGAGCATTTTCATCAAACTCTTTTTTAGATCTTTCAACAGCTTCTTTATCACCTGAATATTCTATAGAGTTTTTAGCGTGTTCTATTAAAGCCTCTTTTACCTTTGGCTCTCTATAAGCTACATCAATAAAGGTGTCTTTTAATTTTAAAACTTCTACTTGAAACTCTTTTTTTAAAATCATTTCTAACATCTCATGCTCTCTTATAGCACCTGATTTAGAAAAAGGTCTTTCATAAAGTGAGCTATAAGGCTCTAAAAGCCCAAAAAACATTTCCATTCCAGGTCTATGGATTACAACTTTTTTAAGTGGATCCCACTCTGCTTTTATTTTACCTAACATTATTTAGCTCCTTTTTTATATAATTTAACATTAATTTTATATGCCCATATATATATTAAAATAGCAAAAGCAGTTAAAACATATAAGTCATATGGAAGCATAAGATAACCAAGAGGTTTAATTGGAAGAAAATTATTAAAAGAAAATTCAGGATCACCTAAATAAGAAATTAACATAATTCCAAGTAGATATACCATTATCCAAATATTTCTTTTTATCTCCCAATTTTTTACTTTCACAAAAAAGTAAGCTATAAAACCTGTTAACAATAAAAGCCCCCCTATTACAGTCCAAGGCCATGACGCCCAATAGATAATATAGGTAGAGAATATAAATCCGACTAAAGTTGTAAAAGTTGCAAATGGAAGCTTATATGGTCTTTTAGTATCTTTTTTAACTTTTCTTAAAATTACAACTGATAAAACTGCAGCAGCGTATGGTAATACTCCTGTAACTGATGCAATTAAAGCGACTGTTGCAAAGTTTGGAAACCCAATTAGTATTAGGGATGTTAAAGTAGAAGTTAAAATAAGTGCAATTATTGGAGTGCGGAATCTCTTTGAAACTTTAGCACAAGGAGCCCAAAAAAGTTTATCTTTAGCCATTGCATATGGAACTCTGGCTTGAAACAAAACCCAAGAACCACCGGCACCGCCTGTTGCAATAATAGCTCCAATAGCAGCTAGACTTGCAAGCCAAGGGAGTTTAATAGCTATTGCTACATCTGAAAGAGGTGATGTTAAATTTCCAATCGCTTTCCAATCCCCTACATCAATACCAAGACCATTCCAATCAATCATTCCAACAAAAACAAAAGCAATTAGTGCGTATACAATTGCAGTTATTAAAATAGATAAAAACATAGCCCAAGGAATAGTTTTTGCTGGATTTTTTATCTCTTCTCCTGGAATTGTAATTGCTTCAAACCCTGTAAAAGCCCAGAAAAAAAGTGCGATGGAAAGTGTTATTCCTGTAAATCCAAATGGAACCATTGGTGTAAAGTTTGATCCTTTTACGTAAGAGAGTCCTACAAAGAAAAAAATTGCAAGAGGTATTAACTTTCCAATTGTTGTAACAATTCCATATAAGCCACCCCATTTCACTCCAAAAACATTTATAAAAGTAAATACCCAAATAGCAGCAACTGCTATTGTAATTCCAAGGGGAGTTAGTGTCTCACCTATAGCAAGTCCTGGAATATAGAACCCTAAATAAA